>NZ_DDAH01000022.1:0-4506 GCF_002333245.1 Acinetobacter sp. UBA2063 | reverse complement strand
ATAAATTCTATATACAATAACAATCTTTAAAAATTTTTATTCTAAATATCATGAAGATCTTATTCGTGCTGATTGTGATTGCCCAATTAACAGGATGTGTATTTGGACAATCAAGTGAAGTTAAACGTGCTGAAAAAATTTTGCAGCGTTTCCAGTGTAAAAACGTGGAGACCAGTCAGCTTGCGACTTCCTCCATTACCAATTTTTATCAACAGACACTTGCCGCAAACAAGGACAAAGCCAGCACCTATATTGAACAGTATAAAAATGGCGAGGATCTGTTTGACATTCCACTCGATGAAGTTGTACAACAAAAGTACCAGCTCTATCTTCAGGCTTGTCAGGCGCTTGGCGGTGTTGCAGCATCACCTTTAATACCAGATTCAACTGAACAATGATAAATTACCCTGCCTGATGATTTTTTCTTCTCGGATGTGGCATGATTGAAAAACAACTTGGCTTAAAACATTATATTGCGCTTGGGATCATCGCCCTTGCCGTGGCAATTGCCAGCATACAGCCGCTTGAGCTTGAGTCCTATCTCCTGCATCAGGTGGGCACTGTGTTTATGCTGGTCGTGCTGATCATCAGCATGAAAAAAATAGGCATGCATTTTTTCAGTTTTTGTTTGTACCTGCTTTTTCTATTCATCCATATTGTTGCGGCCCATTATTTGTACTCCTATGTGCCTTACAATGAATGGTTAAAGTCCCTATTTCATTTTGACCTGAATCAGACAATGGGCTGGTCTCGGAACATGTATGATCGACTGGTGCATTTTGCTTATGGATTATTGCTTTACCCATTTTTTCTCCGTTGTTTTCAGGTCTGGTTTCCTACCGCAAAACCATTGACCTTGTTCCTGCTGGTGATCCAGTTTGTGATGGCTTCCAGTATGCTCTATGAGTTGCTCGAATGGGGACTATCCATTGGCTTGTCGCCTGAAGATGCGGAAAACTATAATGGACAGCAGGGTGATATGTGGGATGCACACAAGGATATGTTTCTGGCCACAATCGGATCAATCCTTACAGGGCTGCTCTATTTAGGCAGAAGCAAAAGAAAAGCACCTTAAACAGGTGCTTTTCTTTGATCAGGACAAATTGATTAAAACTTAGGATCACGCATCTGAACCAAGGTGCTGTTTGCCTTGGCGAGGCTATCAGCGATTTTACCCATCACCGTTGGAATCAGGGTCTCAGCCATTTGTGCCGCCTGCAAACCCAGTTTTTCACCAAATGTAGGGCGTTTGCGAGTATTGATCACATAGACATCATGTTGTGACAAAAGACTGAGTAAATATTCATCCGAGGTCTGTAATTTATCCACCAGATTTAATTCACGTGCATCTTCACCATACCAGTGCTCACCTGTTGCAACCTTTTCAACGTTGAGTTGTGGGCGGTATTTTTCAATAAAGTGCTTAAACAGCACGTGGGTCTGCTGTAATTCCTCTTCAAACTTGGCCTTACCCTCAGCAGTATTTTCCCCAAACATGGTTACGGTGCGTTTATATTGACCAGCGGTGTACAGTTCAAAGTCCACATTATGCTGTTTCAATAAACGGTTAAAGTTCGGCACCTGTGCAACCACACCAATTGAACCCACCACGGCAAACGGTGCTGAAACAATTTCATTGGCAATACATGCCATCATGTAGCCGCCACTGGCAGCAACCTTATCAACACAAATCGTCACATGAAAACCCGCATCACGTAAACGAACCAATTGAGCCGCAGCCAAACCATAGCCATGCACCATTCCACCTGGGCTTTCCAGACGTACAATCACACGGTCATGTCCAGCTTTGGCGGTTGCCAAAATTAGGGTAATCTCTTCACGCAGGGTATCGACTGCAGAGGCCTGAATATCACCCTTGAAATCTAAAACGAAGATTTTCTGGTCATTTTTCTTACGAACCTTGGCTTCTTTGGCAAGCTGCTGAACCAGTTGTAATAATTCCAAACGGGATGCTGTTGTTTGCGCAATTTTTTTTCTTTGTTCATTCACACGCGCATTTAAATGGCTAATACGAATTTCAGCAGGAAATTTAGGTAAATGGAATAACATAAAGTAAGTGCTCTTGAGTTCGTCTTTATGCCTCTAAGATGTGGTCTGTTCAATAAAAATTCAATAGCGTTTTTGCAAAATAGATTCATTTTCATCTGTATCATAAAAAAAGAGCCCGTAGGCCCTTTGATATATACGGGATGGTATCAACCAAAACGCCCTGTAATATAGGCTTCAGTCAATTGATGGTCAGGCTGAGTAAACACTTTCTCAGTCGAGTTGACTTCAATCAGGTCACCCAGATGGAAATAAGCGGTACGATCAGACACACGCGCTGCCTGTTGCATGGAGTGGGTCACGATTGCAATAGTGAATTGCTCTGAAAGCTCTGAAATAAGCTCCTCGATCTTAGCTGTTGCGATTGGATCTAATGCCGAACACGGTTCATCCATCAAAATCACTTCAGGGCTGACCGCAATGGTACGCGCAATACATAAACGCTGTTGCTGGCCGCCAGACAAACCTGTTCCTGGCTGGCTTAATCGGTCTTTGACTTCATCCCACAGACCTGCTTTACGCAGACTATTTTCAACAATTTCTTCCAGATCATATTTGTCACGTGCCAGGCCATGCAATTTCGGGCCATAGGCAACATTGTCAAAAATTGATTTTGGAAATGGGTTTGGCTTCTGGAACACCATCCCTACCTGTGCGCGCAGCAATACCACGTCAAGGTTAGGATCATAGATGTCCTGATTATCCAGTGTCACCTTACCTGTCACACGACAGCTATCAATCGTATCATTCATACGGTTTAAGGTACGCAGGAATGTTGATTTACCACAACCCGATGGACCAATGAACGCAATCACTTCATTCTGGTAAATATCCAGGTCAATACCCTTGATTGCTTCAGTTTCACCATAATAAACATGAACATCCTTGGTACTGATTTTCACTTCACTGGTTTTTGGCTTTTTATTTGAAGAAGCCGTTTCAAACTGAGAGACAAATGCAGTATTTGATTGCTGAACTTGCGCTTCAGATGACGTAAATTCTGTTTGTTGTGGATTCACTGATTTATCCTTTTCTACGGCGTTCATAATATCAATCGTATTCATTGTACTCTCCTCTATTACCAACGCACTTCAAATTTCTTACGGAGCCAAATAGCAAGGCCGTTTAAACCGATCATGAGTGCAAGTAATACAATAATTGCTGCTGCGGTACGTCCTTCAAAGAAGTTACGTAATTCGTTACCTTGCCATAAATAAATCTGTACAGGTAAGGCCGTTGCTTGATCCAGCGGTGTTGCAGGGATATTGGCAACAAAGGCACTCATCCCAATTAACAGTAATGGTGCTGTTTCACCCAAAGCTTGAGCCACACCAATAATTGCCCCAGTTAAAATACCAGGCAATGCTAGCGGCAAGACATGATGGAAAATGGTTTGTACTTTTGATGCCCCAAGACCAAGAGCGGCTTGACGAATCGATGGCGGTACGGCCTTTAATGAGGCACGTGTGGTAATAATCACGGTTGGCAAGGTCATTAAGCTAAGCACCAGACCACCGACTAATGGTGCAGATAGTGGTAAATGCATCCAGCCAATAAAGATGGCAGCACCTAACAAACCAAACACAATCGAAGGAACAGCAGCCAAGTTGTTAATGTTGACTTCAATGATATCGGTCATCATATTCTTGGGTGCAAACTCTTCAAGATAAATTGCACTCGCAACACCAATTGGAATCGAAATTACAATGACAATGAGCATCATGAATAACGAACCCATGAACGCACCAGCCAAACCACTTGTTGCTGGCGAACTTCGTGAGTCTGGACTAACAAATAAATTGGTATTAAAAGTACTCTTGATGATTCCTTCTGCTTTCAATTTATCTGCGAGTTGACGCACCTCAGGTTCAAGTTGCTGCTGATCATCAGGCAGGTTACGGTCAATATTTCCAGCGAGCCAGACATCCACATTGGCATCAGCCAGAAACTTAATCTCCTGCTTGCTTCCAATCAGGGCTGGATTTGCTAACACCATGTCACGTAAACGGTACGCTTCAGAACTGGTGTACAAGCCACTTAAATAATCACGCTGATCTTCAAGCGATTTATCTTTTGAAACGATGCCATTCACGATCAGGGCATCCCAGTCCACCATACCCATTTCAGTTTGCCAAGCAACAAAACGCTCTTCGAAATGTGCAGGTGTTTCACCAGCCGTTGGTTTTGGTTTCGCGCCAACATTAATAATCGCAGGATCAAAATATACAGGCACTGTAATACTGTTTTGCCAAAAGGCAGGTAAACCTTTACTTAAAATACTGCTGAATAGCAAAGCAACAAAGGCTAGGCCAATAACAACTGCGGAAAAACCTGCAAAACGAAATGTTTTTTCACGGCGATGACGCTTTGCTAAAGAGCTTTGAATTTTTCTTTTGCGCTGTTCACGTTGTTCAGCAGCCACTTGTGGATCTAAGCTAT
>NZ_DDAH01000058.1:7907-8863 GCF_002333245.1 Acinetobacter sp. UBA2063 | reverse complement strand
ATTGCTTGCATGCGCAGTTACTCTAATTGTTTTCTTAATTATTATACATATGTATATTTATTTGTATATACACTTGTATATTTATTCAAAAAGAATTGTAAACAGGATTTTTTACAAAATGTTTACCATAAAATGAAAGGTGCGCAGTCAAGGGCAGTGTCTTGCAGACATGCAGCTTTCCCTGTTTCCCACAGTGGAAAGCAGCCCCGATTGATTTACATTTCACAAGCCCATCGACAATCGCTATAATCCCAAGCAGCTTATTTATATTTTGAAAATGATGGTTCATTCTTCTGTTTTACCACCCAGTCCCAAACCAGCAACAGATGAACAGGATCTTATTGCCATAAAATCTCCTGTACGTTCGGTTGGCCGAAAAGCCACCATTAGCAAAGAAGAGTTATTTCAAGCCACTCTGAACCTAATTGGCCCACAAAAGAGCATCTCTTCCCTGAGTTTAAGGGAAATCGCGCGTGAGGCGGGCATTGCACCCAATAGTTTTTATCGTCATTTTAGGGACATTGATGAACTCGCAATCGCCCTGATTGATCGGGCAGGCTTGGTACTGCGTAAAATCATTCGTGAAGCACGCCTACAGGCGGTATTGCAACATAGTATTATCCGCAGTTCAGTCGAAGTTTTTATTCAGCTTCTGGATGCGGATGAAGGTTATTTGGGCTTATTGTTACGTGAAAGCTATACGGGTTCAACTTCCTATAAAGAGGCTGTAGACCGCCAGCTTTCATTCTTCCAGCAAGAGTTGCACGAAGACCTGATTCGTCTGGAACAGATCAACAATAACAGTCACATGCCCCATGCGGATATTGCCGCTAAAGCCATCACCCAACTGGTGTTTAACATGGGTGCGAAAGTGATTGACCTGTCTGCTGAACAACGGATTGAAGTCGCAGAACAAACCATGCTCATGATCCGTATGATCCTGACAGGTGCCCGCC
>NZ_DDAH01000058.1:0-7753 GCF_002333245.1 Acinetobacter sp. UBA2063 | reverse complement strand
GTGCCCGCCATTTAACAGAAGAACCGCTCTAGTTTTATGTTTCCGTGTGGTGCAGCCCTTATTAGTACCACACTCAATCGACCCACTTACATTTCTTCCCACATTCCCTTCTTTGTATTTCGCACAGTATTCAAACTGATACAAAAGCAGTCAAAATCTAAACATTCAGGCGTATTCAACGGCGTAAAATAGTTATCGAAATAAATGATTTTGATCCATTTTCATGCTTATTAAAATTGAAATGAGGTAACTATGAGTTCTTCAGCAGCGAAAGCTTTAAAAGTTTATACACGTAATAATTTAGATGACTCCATTAAAGAAGCAACGGTCAAAATATTAAATCAAATACTTGCAGATCTTATTGATTTGTCCTTGCTCACCAAGCAGGCCCACTGGAATATGCGTGGTAGCAACTTTATTGCCGTGCATGAAATGCTGGATATGTTCCGTACTTCGTTGATTACCCATCTGGACAATGTGGCTGAACGTGCGGTACAAATTGGCGGTACCGCATTGGGAACGACCCAAACGGTATCGCAAACATCACATTTAAAACCGTATCCTGTGGAAATCCATGCGGTACAGGATCATTTAAAAGAACTTGCCGATCGGTATGGCGTGGTGGCAAACCATTTACGTGACACGATTGATGAGATTCAGGACCCGATTTCTGAAGACATTATCCATGCTGCCCTGGAAGACCTGGATCAATATTTATGGTTCCTTGAAGCCAATATCGAACAAAAGTAATTTCTGTTCAGCAATAAAAAAACGAGGGTCAAATGATCCTCGTTTTTTATTGCATGGTGATGATTTAAGGTTTGACCACCACCAACACCTGAATCGCTTCTGGAGTCACAGAAAGACCATCTAATAAACTTAGACCCTCTTTCTGGAACTTTTGTAAACGCTCAATTTCATCTTGACGAATACTTGGGTTAAATTGCTTGAGATAAGTTAAACGGTCAATTTCATATTGCCATTTACTGCCATAATGCTCTTTAGCTTGTTGCATCAATTCAGGCAAAGAGGTTTTGGCAATTTCCAAAGCTTGCGCATAACGTGATTCGATCACATCACGACGGGCTTTCACCACCTGACGACAGCTATTGCCATCCAGATGATGCAAATATGGACGTAAAATGCCTGGATCAATCTTGGCAGACAAGTCCTGACCATTTTCACTCAGCAACACACGAATCAACTGTTTTGGCAGGCTTGATGGCAGGTTCAAGGCTTTTGGTGCAACCACATCCACCTTAAACCACACTTCCAGTAACAGCGAACCTTGCTTTAATGCATTTGATTTCAGCAAAGCCACATTGGTACTGCCAAATGACTGTGTACGGATCATTTCCATGACACTTTCAATAAATGGATGTTCCAGTGTCAGATATTGTGCATCTTCACGGATTTGCGCCTGATCACGATAGAATGTCGCGGTCATACCCTCTTCGTCTAGAGTTAAACCCTGCACCTGCATCTGGTCGGTTGGCTTGATGATGACCGTACCATTGCTTTGCTCATCAAAGTCAATATTGGTCGATGACATAAAACGCTTTACGAACATTGGTAAAGTCGTATTGTCATCATAATCCTCAAGCGCCTGTACAATGCCCTGCGCCACCACTGGACGACAAGAATTGTACTCAAGCAAACGGTCACGACCTGCCTGTAGTTCTGCTTCCAGAGCCTGACGCTGTACATTGACTTCTTCAAGCAAGTCTTCAAAGGTTTGCCCTTGATCTGCCAATAAGCAGTCTTTCAGTTCAACGATAAAGTTCTCTTGTAGCGTTTGAGCAGTTGGAGAAATATTGCTGAAAATATTCAGTGCTTCGTTATACCAGCGGAACATACGCTCCTGCGCTGTACCGATCAAATATGGCACGTGAATTTGAATGCGGTTTTCCTGGCCAATACGGTCCAGACGGCCAATACGTTGTTCAAGTACGTCAGGGTTTGCAGGTAAATCAAATAAGATCAAGTCACTGGCAAACTGGAAGTTACGTCCTTCTGAACCAATTTCCGAACAGAGAAGAATCTGAGCGCCATAACTGTCTTCGGCAAAATATGCGGCAGCTTGGTCACGCTCTAATAAGCTCATGCCCTCATGGAACATTGCTGTACGAATGCCCGCATGTAAACGTAGGGCATTTTCTAAAGCTTCAACGACAGGTCCACTACGTGCGATCAACAATACTTTTTTGTGCTTGAGATCTTTACGCAGCACTTCCATCAACCAAGGCACACGAGGATCGGTTTCCATCCAAGAACCATCAAGCTGCCCCTCTTCTGGCCACATCTGCTCACGCATTTTGCCATCAAATGACCAGTCTTCTGGGGCTGGTAAAGGCGCTGGCTGGCAATCACGACCTGGGAAACCTTGAATCGCTTCACGTGTGTTACGGAACAGGATACGACCTGTACCATGACGATCCAATAATTCATGAATCGCACGCATACGTTGTTCAGGCTGATCATCAATACGATGACCCAACAAGCCCTCAAGTGCAGCTAAATGCTCTTCTGTTAAAGCCTCATCTGACATCAATACTTCTGCAATTTTCGCAGTTTGCTGGTATTGCTCTTCCTCATCAATGAAACGGTCAAGGCTGCTAAAACGTTGCGGATCAAGCAGGCGTAAACGGGCAAAATGACTTTCTACACCCAGTTGCTCTGGGGTTGCAGTGAGAAGCAACACACCCGCTGTTTGTTCTGCCAGTTCTTCAACCAGATCATAACGATCATTACCGCCCTCTTCCTCACTCCACATCAAATGATGGGCTTCATCAACCACCAGCAAGTCAAAACCTGCTTCCAAAGCCTGTTCACGCAGGTCTTCATGGTCAACCATCAAATCAACACTGGCAATAATACATTGTTCAGTTAAAAAAGGATTGAGATCAGGATCGTGTTCTTTGATCGAAGCAGTACGTGTTAAATCGAAAAGAGAAAATTGCAAATTGAAACGACGGCGCATTTCAATCATCCATTGATACTGCAATGAATCAGGCACTAAAATCAGGATACGTTCTGAACGGCCTGTCTTGAGTTGCTGGTGAATGATCAGGCCCGCTTCAATGGTTTTACCAAGCCCAACCTCATCCGCAAGAAGAACACGGGGCGCAAAGCGCTTACCCACCTCATGCGCGATATAAAGTTGGTGTGGAATCAGGCCAACACGTGCGCCGAGCAAACCACGTAATGGGCTGGTGTGCATTTGAGCCTGCAACAACATGGCCTCAATACGCAGGTCATACCATTCCTTATAATCGACCTGACTGGCCAACAGACGTTCTAAAGGTTTTGACAACTGGATTTGCGCACCAATACGGGTTTCATTCAGTGCCTTGCGTTCCTGTTCGCCATTTGCCAAAGTGCGAACCACATCGTAACGGAGCACGCCATGACGGTCTTCGATGGATTCAACAATCCACTTGATGCCTTCCTGATCCTGAACTTCATCATTCACATTGAAGATGATACGGGATAAAGGCGCATTATTGCGTGCATAGACACGGGTTTCATCACTTTTGGGGAATAAAATGCTGATAGAACGTTCATCTACATCAATAAGAACGCCTAAACCGAGTTCTGTTTCTGTATCTGATAACCAACGTTGACCAATAGCAAACTGCTGCAATTTTTCCACCTTTATCTCAAGTTAGCCTACATATTGTATTCCGTAGCCCTGATAGGGTTTAAGGTATTTTATGTAGTTTTCAACCATGTATTTTGACACAAAGCACCATCTAATAGCGTGCATCACATCATGATTTATTAAAAAGTTTTAGCAATTAAAACGGTACGGGACAGTCAAAACTGAGTTGTGTCCCTGTCTTCGGGTGAGCAAAACTTAACTGCGTTGCATGTAAACACAAACGGTCATAAAGCTGCTGCTGTTCTGGCGTGGCATATAAGGTGTCACCAAGAATTGGATGACCTAAATATTGCATATGCACACGAAGCTGATGGGAACGCCCTGTAATCGGGATGAGTTTAACGCGTGTTACCATTTGTCCCTGAATATCGAAGTGTTCAATGGCCTGCCATTCTGTTAAGGCTGGTTTGTGATGGGAATCATCCACAATATGCAATGGTGGGCGGCTTGGATCATAGATTACAGGGATATCAACGGTGCCCTGTCCCTCTAAATGGCCCGCAACCAATGCCTGATAGATTTTTGCGGTTTGACGATCCTGAAATTGACGGGAAATGGCGCTTTGTCCAAACCTGGATAGGCCAAAAACCAATATGCCCGAAGTATCACGGTCCAAACGGTGGATGAGTAAAGTTTTTGGTTCTAGTTTTAATAAACGATTAATCAAGCAATCTTGTAAATCAGGTGTTTTCCCTGGCACCGTCAGCAACCCTGCGGGTTTATGGATGACCATAAAATCTTCATCACGATGAATCAAATGTTCACTTAGAAAATCACTCAAGGTAGCCTTCCAACGACTGGATGAAAACAAGCGGGCAATCATAAAAAGCTTAGACTAGAAATACAATGAAAAAATCGATTTAATTCTAATTTTTTATTCCATATCTAAAAAACACCACAACAATAGTCATGGTGTTTCCTGATATCTGAAATTACGCAGAAGCTTTCATTTCAGCAAATGTTTCTTTTGCAGCTTGAATGGTCTCTGCAATGTCTTGATCAGAGTGTACTGAAGAAATAAAACCTGCTTCAAATGCTGAAGGTGCAAGGTAAACACCACGTTTAAGCATACCATGGAAGAATTTCTTAAATGCACCCACATCACAGGCCAACATCGAATCAAAGCTGGTAATGTCCTCTTGATCGGTGAAATAAAGGCCGAACATACCACCCACCTGCTGGGTTTTAAATGGAATGCCTGCCTCATCTGCCGCCGTCTGTAATCCTGCAAGCAATTTCGCTAACTGTGCCGAAAGCTTGTCATAAAATTCAGGTTCACGAAGATGCTTGAACATGGCAATCCCTGCACGCATTGCCAATGGATTACCTGACAATGTACCTGCCTGATAGACGCCACCCAAAGGTGCGATACATTCCATGATTTCGCGTTTACCACCAAATGCGCCCACAGGTAGCCCCGCACCAATAATCTTACCCAGTGTCACCAGATCAGGCTTCACATTATACAGGGTGTGTGCCCCGCCTAGAGCAACACGGAAACCTGTCATCACTTCATCAATAATAAATACGGATTTGTATTCATCACAGACATCACGAATGGCCTGTAAAAATCCGTCAATTGGTGTAACCAGATTCATGTTGCCTGCCACTGGTTCAATAATTACCCCAGCAATCTCATGACCAAACTTGGCAAAACATTCTTTCAAGGCTTCAATATTGTTATATGGTAGCGTTAAAGTATGTTTGGCAAAATCGGCAGGCACCCCTTTGGAAGTCGGCTCACCTTCACCCAAGGTCAATAAACCTGAACCCGCCTTGACCAATAACGAATCTGAATGGCCATGATAGCAGCCTTCAAATTTTACAATCTTGTCACGACCTGTGTAACCACGCGCCAGACGAATCGCAGTCATGGTCGCTTCAGTTCCTGAACTGGTCATACGAACCAATTCAATCGCTGGCATGATCTCGCAAATGGTGTCTGCCAAAGTCGTTTCATATACTGTTGGTGCGCCAAAGCTTAAACCATCCTCAGCTGCAGTTTGTACCGCCAGAATAATATCAGGATGGGCGTGACCTAAAATCATTGGTCCCCATGAACCGACATAATCTACATAGCGTTTGCCATCGACATCCCACAAGTATGCCCCTTTTGCCTTTTCAATAAAGACAGGCGTACCACCAACACCGTTAAATGCACGTACAGGTGAATTGACCCCACCTGGAATATGTTTATTTGCTTGTTTAAATAACTGTTCTTGCTTTGGAGATAAACTCATAAAAGACTCAACCTAGAATCGAAGAATAAAATGTCGAAACGATGCAAAAAATTATGCAAATAACTTTGCCCATGCATTTACACGAGCAGGAATTTCAGCTGTTGACCGTCCTAATATATCACTAATTACCGCACAAAGGCTTGCTCCTGCCTCAATGACCACTTGGGAATTTTCAACGGTCAAACCACCAATGGCACATATTGGTACTTTAAACTTCTGCTTTGCTTGTTGAATGACTTCAACTCCAACATTACCTGCTTCAGGTTTAGTTGAAGTGGCATAGACTGCGCCAAATGCAACATAAGTTGCACCTTCAGCAATTGCCTTTTCAGCTAGTTCTAAGCTGTTTAAGCAAGTTCGCCCAATAATCGCCCCCTGTGGTAGACATGCGGCCGCATCAATAATTTCGCCATCAGATTGTCCGAGATGAACACCCAAACCAAATTGTTCTGCCAGCGATAAATCATCATTAATCACAAATGGAACCTGATATTTTTCACACAGGATCTTAATCTGCTCCACTTCAAGCGGCTGATCGGCTTTTGCGATTTTTTTACGACGATACTGCAAAATGGCAATATGTCCTGTTGCCAACGCAAGCTGTAGTTTTTCTAGTAATAATTGGATTGGATCATCATTGGTAATCAGGTAGAGACCGTGCATAAGAAAAGACTCATAAATTTTATCGAACAAGTATAGATCATGAAAATATCATCGGCCATCCCTACATATTTACCTTTATTATGAATATCAACATTATAAATTCCAGTATTTATAAAAAAGCCGCACTGGAGATGCGGCTAAAAGTGTTATGACTATATAATGAGATTACGGGATAAATAAAATTAATAATCGTAAACTTCATCCCAAGTAATGGTCTTGTTAATCACCTGTTTTCCATCACTAGATGCTTGATACATCAAAGTTTTGGCATCATTATTTGCGATTAAGATTGAATAGTTTTTGTCATTGGTTGTATCAACCACTTTCAACTGACCATCGTAGGCATCTGAGTCTTCATCATTAGATTTATATCTAAAAGGATTGATGGTATTGAATTTAGCTGAATAATCTCCAATTTCACTGCCTTTAACCTTAAATATACCCTCAGAACTTAAAGAATATGCCCCATTGCTTCCCTCTTCCTGGAAGCTAGTTTTAAATGCGCTGAGATTATATTCCACTGTCCTTGATTTTTTATTATCGTCAATTTCTGTTGAAACCACTTTCAAGTTGTTGGTTTCAATGGTACCGCTTGTATCATTTGCCGTGCTGGTTACTTTAAGTGCACCATTTACCAAACTGCTTTCCCCATCATCATAACTGATTTTGAAGTCTACATATTGATATTGATTTGTTGAAAGGTTAATGACACCTGAAACCGCAGTATCATCATCAAATAAACCCCTACAATTATTAAAGGTAATTTTATCGCTTGTTTTTACATAGTTGCCTTGAGAACAAGGCGTACCCTCTACAGCCTCATCAGCGCCATAGACCAATGCATCAACAAAACCAAAATTAACAAAGGTACTTAAAGCAGAGTGTGTAATTGTATTGACCGTCTTTTCAAGGCCCCAATTGGCGGTAGTCGTTTCAGTTGGTTTATTTTTATCATCAATTTCTTGCTTTATATTATCAATGACATCATCTGAACCACCACAACCTCCCAATAATAAAGTACCCAAGACCGCAGCAGCTGCCATTTTATATTTCATGATATTCTCCTTACTTCACAATATGATTAGTGTTAGAGAAAAGCACTATTGTGTCTATTCCTCAAATGAGGAGTAGACAGGATCTTTTTTTAATATTTAGATAAAATTATGGATTATCCTAGATGGATATCCTT
>NZ_DDAH01000062.1:10558-10698 GCF_002333245.1 Acinetobacter sp. UBA2063 | reverse complement strand
CACATTTTGACCAAAAAATCTGCTAAGCGTATCCGTCAATTGCGCGGTTGTGTAATGGTTCACGTAAGTGACGTTGCATCAGTTCGTGCTATGTGCCCATACATCTAAGGAGATTATAAATGGCTCGTGTAAAACGTGGT
>NZ_DDAH01000062.1:0-10258 GCF_002333245.1 Acinetobacter sp. UBA2063 | reverse complement strand
CCGTGACCGCCGTCAAAAGAAACGTCAATTCCGTGCTTTATGGATTGCGCGTATCAATGCTGGTGCTCGTCTTAACGGTTTGTCTTACAGCCGTATGATCGATGGTTTGAAAAAAGCTCAAGTGATCATCGACCGTCGCGTATTAGCTGACATCGCTATGCATGATGCGGTTGCATTTGCTGCTTTGGCTGAAAAAGCCAAAGGTGCATTAGCTGCATAAGCTTAGAGATTCAAAGAAGACCGCTTTTTAGCGGTCTTTTTTATGGGGAATTTACAGCCCAAAATAATACGCACAGATACAGATAATCACCGTGAGAATAATCAATTTAATCACACCAGATGTTCCAACCTTATGCTGGTGAGCCTGATTAAAATGCTGTGATGTTTCCATAGTTCTGTCGATGATTTCAGGTTCAGCAGTGATCTGTGCAGTTTGGTAATGGTTAGCTGTTTTGACAATCAGCTTGGCAAATAAGTCATCGGTTTTCTGGGCAAAGTTGCGTAAATTGATCTGCTCCTCAGGGTCAATCAGCTCACCTGAATCATGATAGGGATGGCGTCTTTTTTCTTCCAGATAGTCGGCTAAGGCCTGAGTGCGATGTAATAAACAATGGGCACAATCCGCTGGATAATCTGTTGGAATCAATGCAAGCTGCTGGCTTGAAAGATGGGTGGGATCAACCTTATAGCCATAAAATGGAAAGTCTTGCTGTTCTGGTTCAGGGAAATGCGGGGCATATTTACTGTCAAAAAGCTCACGTTCCAGAAAAACTACGACATTATTCCAGTTTACATTTTGTAAATCAGCATTTATTTTTTTGACAAGTTTGTCATTCAGTTCATAACCCCAAAAGGTTTGCTGTCCCAGTGTGATTTTCTGTGAAACAGGCACTTCAAACGCATTGTCACTGTTATACCATTCAGCCAGTTCCTGTCCACAAATCCATGCAGTTTTTTTATTGGCTTGATGGCTAACCATAAAGTGTGCAAAGGGAAGTAGCTCAACATTCGGGTTTGGGTTTTGCTCTTCATTCAATAAAGTGGATAAGTGTAGACTGAGTTTGGTAACGCCCTGTTTTTTCAGTCCCTCCAGCCAAATCTGGAAGTGCTGTGCCAGTAAACGTTGTGATAACAGGTCACGGAAAGTCAGGCACTGGTGATCAAAAATAGGATGTTCGACCCAACGGCTAAAATTGAGATTTCCTGCAAGAAATTCATTGCCATAAGTCACTAGGGTAAGCTGTTGTTTCCAGATTTGATCAAGCGCCATCGTTATTCTTTCTCATTGACGATATCGGTATCTTATACATTTTATTCAATTGTTGAGTAGTTTTTCAGAAATTTTAGTTGATCTGCTTAGGTATCTTGTTGTTTTATTTTTGCGTCTATATTTTCAAAAGTACGCTATTTAAACCGCTGTTTATTTTCATCAAACTGGTAAAAAGCTGATAGACTATAGCGTTTTATTATATTTCTATATTTTGTTGCTTTGAGAGTTACTATGTCACTGGAAGCCCTGACCACTGAAGCGCTTGCTGCCATTGCAGCGGCTCAAGACCTTGCTGCACTCGATCAAGTTCGTGTGCAATTTACAGGGAAGAAAAGCCAGCTCGCAGAACAGTCGAAAGCACTTGGAAAAATGGATCCTGAAGAGCGAAAAGTACAAGGTGCTGCGATTCATGCTGTGCGTGAAGCGATCAATGTAGCTTTGACTGAGCGTCAACAGACATTACAACAAGCTGAACTTGCAAAAAAATTAGCAAGTGAAACCATTGATATTACTTTACCGGGCCGCGGGCAGCGCATGGGAAGTATTCATCCTGTTACTCAAGTACAAGAGCGTATTTGCCAGTTCTTTACCAAGGCGGGTTTCCAGATCGCTTATGGTCCTGAAGTTGAAGATGATTATCATAACTTTGAAGCCTTAAATATTCCAGGACATCACCCAGCCCGTGCGATGCATGACACTTTCTATTTTGACGCAACCCATTTGCTTCGTACCCATACTTCGGGCGTGCAAATTCGAACTATGGAAAACAGTCAGCCGCCAATTCGTATCGTGTGTCCTGGTCGTGTGTATCGTTGTGACTCAGATCAAACCCATTCGCCAATGTTCCATCAGATCGAAGGTCTGTACGTTGCTGAAAATACCAGCTTTGCTGAGTTAAAAGGTTTATTGATTAACCTACTCAATGAGTTCTTTGAAAAAGATTTAAAAGTACGTTTCCGTCCATCTTACTTTCCATTTACAGAGCCAAGTGCAGAAGTGGATATTATGGATGAACGTGGCCGTTGGTTAGAAGTTTTAGGCTGTGGCATGGTGCATCCAAATGTATTGCGTGCCGCAGGAATTGATCCTGATAAATACAAAGGCTTTGCCTTTGGTCTGGGGGTAGAACGTTTTGCAATGTTGCGTTATGGCATCAATGATTTGCGTATGTTCTACCAAAATGACGTGCGTTTCTTACGCCAATTTGCCTAAACAGTTTTTCAGGATTAAAGAAGGTTTATACAAATGAAAATTAGTGAAAATTGGTTGCGCAGCTGGGTGAATCCAGCCATTGATAGCGATACATTGTCTGATCAATTGACCATGTTAGGTTTGGAAGTCGATGAGTTAGCGCCTGTTGCAAAACCGTTTACTGGTGTGGTTGTTGGTGAAGTCCTTACGGTTGAACAGCATCCAGATGCAGACCGTTTACGTGTCACAACAGTGAACATTGGTTCAGGTGAACCATTGCAGATTGTCTGTGGTGCGCCAAATGTCCGTGTGGGCATGAAAGCACCTGTTGCAACGATCGGTGCAGTATTACCAGGCGATTTCAAAATTAAAAAAGGCAAGCTGCGTGGTGTTGAATCACAAGGGATGCTCTGTGGTGCTTCTGAAATTGATTTAGAAGACAAAATTGATGGTTTGTTGGAGTTACCTGCTGATGCACCAGTGGGAATCAATATTCGTGAATATTTAAAACTTGATGACAATGTGATTGACATCAGTATCACGCCAAACCGTGGTGACTGCTTTAGTATTCGTGGGATTGCCCGTGAAATCGCAGTCATTAACCAGCTTGAAGTGAATGAGCCGAAGATTCAGGCAATTGCAGCAAATATTTCTGATGAGAAAGTGGTCAACATCAGCACAGAAGGTACGCCACGTTATTTAGGTCGTATCATTAAAAATGTCAATGTTAAGGCGGCTACACCTGATTGGATGGAGCAGGCACTGGCACGTTCAGGCATCCGTACCCATAGTATTTTAGTGGATATTACCAACTATGTATTACTTGAGTTGGGCCAGCCGATGCATGCTTTTGATTTGGCCAAAATCGAAGGTTCAATTCAAGTGCGCCAAGCGCAGCCACAAGAAAAACTGACCTTGCTCAATGATCAAGAAGTTGAATTGCAAGATGACATCATGGTCATTGCCGATGATCAGAAAGCATTGGCAATTGCAGGCATTATGGGTGGTTTGGATTCATCGGTGACTGATGATACACAAGATATTTTCCTTGAGAGTGCGTTCTTTGCACCTTTAGCCATTGCTGGTCGCGCTCGTCGTTTTGGTTTGCATACTGACTCATCGCAACGTTATGAACGCGGTGTTGATTTTGAGTTGCCGATGATCGCAATGCACCGTGCCTCTGAACTGATTCAAGCATTTGCTGGCGGTGATTTTGGTCCAATTACAGTGGCTGAACAAACGAGCTTATTGCCAAAACGTGAAGCAATTGTATTGAAACAGGCACAGGTTGATCAGTTACTTGGATATCAAGTGGCGGGTGATTTTATTGCCGATGCGTTAGCACGGTTGGGCTGTGTGGTGGAAACCAAAGCACAAGGTGAGTGGAGCGTAGTTCCACCATCACATCGCTATGATATGGCTATTTATCAGGACCTGATTGAAGAGGTTGCACGTATCCACGGCTATGACAATATTCAAATCAGTTTGCCAAAAATTGATGTGACATTGGAGAAATATCAAGATCGTTTTGAAATCGCTCAATTACGTCAAACTATTGCAGCATTGGGTTACCAAGAAGCGATTAGTTTTAGCTTTGCCGATGCAAAACTTGAGAAGCAATTAAATCCAAACGTACAGCCATTGATGCTTGCCAACCCAATTTCAAGTGACTTGGCTGCAATGCGTAGTACTTTGTTATCCAGCCTGATTCCTTGTGTCCAGTACAATTTAAACCGTCAGCAGCAGCGTGTCCGTTTCTTTGAACTGGGCTTACGTTTTGATTATCAAAATGCACAAAGTATTCATGACCTGAAACAGGTTCCGACTCTGGCCGTGATTGCTGTGGGGTCGCGTACACCTGAATCCTGGCATGCAAAGCCACAGGCAATGGATTTCTTCGATTTCAAGGGAGAGGTGGAAGAAATTCTGGCTGCTGGACGTGTAAAGGCGGAGTTTGTCCGTACTGAACGTGCATGGTTACATCCTGGGCAGTCTGCTGAAATTATGGTAAATGGACAGTCGATTGGTTATTTAGGCCGTTTGCACCCCTCACTAGAAAATGAGCTGGATTTAAGCACAACATGGGTGGCAGAACTAGATCAGCAGGCGGTTTTGCAATCTTATGTATCTAATTTTACAGAATTATCACGTTTTCCATCGGTTAGACGTGATATTGCGCTTTTAATCTCTGATAATATTGAGGTTAGAGATATTCAGCGGTTAATTGAGCAAACAGGTGGGGATCTACTCGACTCAACATGGTTGTTCGATGTGTATACGGGGCAAGGGGTTGAACAAGGCAAACGTTCTCTGGCATTTGCATTGTTGTGGCAACATCCAGCGCGTACGCTTGAAGATGCTGAAATTAAATCTGGTATGGATAATATTATTCAAGTGTTGGAAGACACTTACCAAGCGACATTGAGGGCCTCATGACAGCATTAACAAAAGCAGAGATGGCGGACCATTTAAGTGAGCTTACGAGTTTAAATCGCCGTGAAGCAAAACAGATGGTCGAGTTATTTTTTGACGAAATCAGCCAGGCATTGATTGCGGGTGAGCAAGTCAAACTTTCAGGTTTCGGTAATTTTGAGTTGCGTGACAAGCGCGAACGTCCTGGACGTAATCCAAAAACAGGTGAGGAAATTCCGATTTCTGCCCGTCGAGTGGTTACGTTTAGGGCGGGCCAGAAATTTAGACAGCGTGTTGGAAATGAGCAGATCGATTGATCTGCTTTTTTATGTTCTTATTTTTAATTTTTGAACTTAATAAAAATGAGGCATAAAAAAAGAGAACCAAACGGTTCTCTTTTTTGAATAATCTAAAAGTAGATTATTGTGCAGCAGAAGCTTCAGTAACAACAACGTCAGAAGCAACAACAGTTGCATCAGCAGCAGCGTTAGTCGCTTCAGCAGCAGCGTCAGTCGCTTCAGCAGCAGCGTCAGTTGCTTCAGTAGCAGCGTCAGTTGCTTCAGTAGCAGCTTCTACAGCTTCAGAAGCAGCAGCAGTAGCGTCAGCAGCAGGAGCTTCTTCTTTCTTAGAGCAACCAACGAAAGCTAAAGTAGTGGCAATAGCAGCAGCAACAGCAAATTTCTTGAATAACATGGCATCACTCTCATAAAATTGTGAGATTAAAAAAAACCTGGGTTAGTCTGTATGTGCTTTTATTATTCCTAAACGCTTTAGGTAACAACGCAGGGAGCAGCCTAACTGGTCTGCTGCTATCCTATCAAAGCAAATCATGAATTACTACAGCCCTGTCCAACAAAACGACAAAAAATGACAAAAATTGGCTAATTTTTGATAGAAAATAACTATGGAAAAGTAATTTTAAATCGGATATTTGTTGTTTTAGGTCTTTAAATTTTATTCATTGTTTTAAAAAACAATAAGTTAAATTTTATGTGGGATTTTTAAATAATGTGTAAATAATATGTAACGGTGTCAACCGAATTAAAAAAGCCACCATAAAAGGTGGCTTTTTTAATGAGGTACCGTGGTTAGTTTGCCGCTTTACGCTTCATCTGGTCGAAGAAATCATCATTGGTCTTGGTTTCTTTCATACGATCCAGTAAGAATTCCATTGCCGCCAGCTCATCCATAGGATGGAGGAGTTTGCGCAGAATCCAGACCTTGCGTAGATTATCTTCATCCATGAGGCGTTCTTCACGGCGGGTGCCTGATTTCTTGATGTTCATGGCAGGGAACACGCGTTTCTCGGCAATACGGCGATCCAGTGTAATTTCCTGGTTGCCTGTACCCTTAAACTCTTCATAGATGACATCATCCATTTTACTGCCTGTTTCAATCAGGGCAGTTGAGATGATGGTCAATGAGCCACCTTCTTCAATATTACGTGCCGCACCAAAGAAACGTTTCGGACGTTCAAGGGCATGGGCATCCACACCACCTGTAAGTACCTTGCCTGATGATGGAATCACGGTGTTGTAGGCACGTGCAAGACGGGTAATGGAGTCAAGCAGAATCACAACATCTTTCTTGTGCTCAACCAGACGTTTGGCTTTCTCAATCACCATTTCAGCAACCTGAACGTGGCGGGCAGGCGCTTCATCAAAGGTTGATGCAACCACTTCACCACGAACAGTACGTTCCATCTCAGTAACTTCTTCAGGACGTTCGTCAATTAAAAGTACAATCAAAAATACTTCAGGGTTGTTGCGTACAATCGACTGGGCGATATTTTGCAACAACATGGTTTTACCCGCTTTCGGTGGTGCCACAATAATTGAACGCTGACCTTTACCAATCGGTGCAACCAGATCAACCACACGTGCGGTTAGGTCTTCAGTTGTGCCATTGCCAAGTTCCATCACTAGCTGTTCAGTTGGGAACAATGGCGTCAGGTTTTCAAATAAAATTTTATTACGTGAGTTTTCAGGCGTGTCATAGTTGATTTGATTCACTTTTAACAGTGCAAAATAACGCTCACCCTCTTTTGGTGGACGAATTGTACCTGTAATGGTGTCACCTGTACGCAGGTTGAAACGGCGAATCTGGGATGGGCTGACATAAATGTCATCTGGTCCTGCCAAATATGAACCAGCAGCCGATCGTAGGAAACCAAAACCATCAGAGAGAATTTCGAGAACACCATCACCAAAGATTTCTTCGCCATTCATGGCATGGCGCTTTAAAATGGCAAAAATAATATCTTGTTTACGGTTACGTGCCATGCCTTCAAGGCCCATAAAATCCGCAATCTTAATGAGTTCGCCAATGGGTTTTTTCTTGAGTTCAGTTAAGTTCATAAGTGGTCAGACAGAATGGAATAAGTGGAGGATAATGTTGGGAAAAGAATAAAAAATCGACCGCATACATAGACGCTGATGTAATTGTAGATACACAACCACGATTCAGTAGCTTAGTTCATTGTTTCAGAGAGAAATGTGAAAACAATTGTTTATTGCCGAGCGGCGATCTTATGTTTTGTGTCTTGTAAGAAGCGTAATGAAGTAGATACCATTCAGGGCTTCTTGATCCAGTAATATAAGGGAAATCAGGGAATTTGTCAATTTTTACGAAGAAATACACTATCTGTAATAGTGTATTTCTTTTAATTGGCAGCTACATCCAGCAATTAGATGTTCTGGTCAATAAATGCCGCAAGTTTTGAACGCGGCGCTGCACCCACCTGTTGTGCCACAACTTCACCATTTTTAAACATCAATAATGCTGGAATGTTACGGATGTTGTATTTCACGGCAGTGTCTTCACATGCAGTCACGTCAACCTTAACGATTTTCACCTTGCCTGCATATTCATTTGACAAGTCTTCAAGTACAGGTGCAATGGCTTTACAAGGCGCACACCAGCCAGCCCAAAAGTCAACAAGTACAGGAGTTTCAGCATCTAAAACATCTGCTTGGAAGTTTTCATCAGTTGTATTAACAATAGTCGCAGACATGAGGTTGCTCCAAATTTAAGGAATAAAGTGCGAATTTGATCATCATCACGATGAATATTACATTGCTACTTTACTCAATGTAAGGGTTTGTTCTGATTATTCAAGTTTGAAAATAAAAAGTCTAATGGATGCTCACGATGTTGACCATCGACTTATACAATCATTTACTTGATAAAAGTGAAGATACGCGAATTTTATTGCTGAAAATGACTTTAAAATTATTGGCGTGTGAATTACTCTAATGCCTGAATGGTGTATGGGTTTATATAAATAATGTCTGATTTTCTGATTGATGAAGAATTACTTGCCGCGATTGACATGGGTTCAAATAGTTTCCATTTGGCAATCGCTCGTGTTGATCACGGTGAAGTGAAAAAAGTTGCTTCAATGTCAGAAAAAGTACAGTTGGCAGCGGGACTGGACGAAAACAAGAATTTAACCGAGGCTGCACAACAGCGGGGACTAGCCTGTTTGGCACGTTTTGTGGGTCGTTTAAGTTCTGTGCCACCCAACCGTTTAAGAATTGTGGCGACCAATGCGCTGAGACAGGCAAAAAATGGCCATGAGTTTATCCAGAAAGCTGCGGAAATCTTGCCAAAACCCATTGAAATCATTGCAGGCCGTGAAGAGGCCCGCCTGATTTATCTTGGTGTCTCACATACCATGGCCAATGGCGGACGACGTTTGGTGGTCGATATTGGTGGTGGTTCAACCGAATTTATTATTGGTGAGGAGTTCGAGCCACTACACACTGAATCTTTGCAAATGGGCTGTGTGGCTTATAGTAAGGCATATTTCCCTGATGGTGAGATTTCCACCAAGGCCTTTGACAAGGCGGTAGTTGCGGCACGCAAGGAAATGTCTGCGATAGCCAATACTTATAAGAATGAAGGCTGGGATACGGTTGTTGGTTCGAGTGGAACCATCAAGGCATGCCGTCAGATTGCAGTCAATTTGGGGCTGAGTGATGAACAGGAAAACCTAACACATGAAGGGCTGTCTAAGCTAAAGGATCGCCTGCTTAAATTTAAGCATGTTTCTGAAATTGATTTTGAAGGACTGCGTGAAGACCGCCGAGCAGTTTTGCCAGCAGGTATGGCAATTTTGTATGCAATTTTTGACGTTTTGAATATTGATAAGTTGGCATATTCAGATGGTGCATTGCGTGAAGGCGTGATGTATGACCTGTTGGGCCGTTTCAAGCATGAAGACATTCGTGACCGCAGTGTACAGGCCTTGATGGGGCGCTATAACGCAGATCCAAAGCAGGCTGAACGTGTGGTGAATACTGCCCAGCAATTGTTTGATGGTGTGGCTGGAGCGTTGCATTTAACCACAGAAGACAGTGACTTACTGCGTCGTGCCGCCTATTTACATGAAATTGGTTTGGCGATTAGCCATGGTGGCTATCATCGTCATGGTGCCTATTTGTTGCAGCATTCAGATATTCCAGGCTTCTCACAGATTGATCAAAACCATCTTTCACATCTGGTTTCGCACCATCGGCGTAAACTGCGTGCCGATGCCAAGAATGATGTGTTAAAGGTGGGCGGCAGTCATTTACTTTATCTTTGCCTGTTGCTTCGCCTCGCAGTTTTGCTGAACCATAGTCGCAGTGATCAGATGCTTCCTGCCATTGAACTGAGTGTGGTAAATGATCAACAATGGCAACTCAGCGTTTCTGGCGATGCTAAACAATGGCCTTTACTGGTTGCAGACCTGCATGATGAGCAGGTGCAATTCAAGCATTGGGACATTGAGTTAAATATTCAGTCAGACAAATTTATTGATTAACCATATTGTTATGGATCATTTTTGATTTATGAAAAATAAAGCGACTCAGTCCAAGGCGTGGGCTACGGTTCAAATTGCACGACATCCTGAGCGTCCGCAATTTCTCGATTATGTCAGTGAAATCTTTACTGAGTTTGATGCACTGCATGGCGACCGTTTATATGGTGACGATGGTGCCATGATTGGTGGCTTGGCACGTTTTGACGGACAGCCTGTCATGGTGGTGGGGCAGCATCGTGGTCGTGGCACCCGTGAAAAGCTACAGCACAACTTTGGGATGTGTAACCCTGAAGGCTATCGTAAGTCACAACGTTTACTGGACATGGCTGAACGTTTTAATCTTCCAGTATTCACTTTTGTTGATACCATGGGTGCCTATCCAGGGGTGGGTGCGGAAGAACGAGGTCAGGCGGAGGCAATTGCCACCAGTCTGGCACAACTTTCCAGCTTGAAAGTACCTGTGATTGCTACTGTGCTTGGTGAAGGCGGTTCTGGTGGTGCGCTGGGTATCGGGGTGGCGGACCGCGTGATTATGCTCTCACACAGTATTTACTCGGTGATCTCACCTGAAGGCTGTG
>NZ_DDAH01000101.1:0-12153 GCF_002333245.1 Acinetobacter sp. UBA2063 | reverse complement strand
CTTGGAAACAATGGTTTAGCGATGAAGCTGAGGCCGTTGCGTCACAACAACGCATTGCTCCGCTACTGGATAAAATCGATCAGCAGCGTTCGGAAATCAACACTTTGCTGGTTGAAGCAAAACAATACCAGAACCGTATTCACCGCATGCAAAAACGCCAGCGCCTGATCAATATTGGCTTTGCTGTATTGAGCTTTATTTTTATTGCCTTTTTTGTTTATAATATGTGGATACAATAATTTCATAATATTTTACTTTTCACACGCATAATGACGATTTAAAACTTGACTATTTTAGTCGGAATTCATAAAATTTAGTCATCTAGTCTAATCATGTGTATCGAATTATGCGTCTTACAACTCGTGGTCGTTACGCAGTGACTGCTCTACTTGATTTAGCTTTGCAGCCAACTGAACAAACAATCACGCTTGCGGAAATAGCAGCTCGCCAATCCATTTCAGTCGCTTATTTGGAACAGTTATTTGCAAAACTTAAGCGTCACGGGTTAGTTTCAAGTGTTCGTGGTGCAAATGGTGGTTATCACCTTGCACGACATGCCAGTGAAATCACCGTACTAGAAATTATTGAAGCTGTAAATGAAACGGTCGATGCGACTCGTTGTGACCACAAAGGCAACTGCCAAAATGGTGCAATGTGCTTAACGCATGACTTATGGCAAGAACTCTCCCACCATATTGCCGATTATCTTGCAAAAATCAATCTTGCTGACCTGATTTCCCGTGACAACGTTCAAACTGTTGCCATTCGCCAGAATTCAGTAAGTCTCGATTCAGCCTTTCTATCGGTTACAGGTATTTGACATGAAACGCCCAATTTATCTTGATTATGCAGCAACAACACCATTACTTCCTGAAGTTGCAGAACGTATGATGGAATGCTTAACTTTCGAAGGGACTTTTGGTAACCCTGCCTCACGCTCACATGCTTATGGCTGGCAGGCTGAAGAAAAAGTTGAATATGCCCGTGAGCAAGTGGCCAATCTGATCAAGGCTGATCCTCGTGAAATCGTCTGGACTTCAGGTGCAACTGAATCTGACAACCTGGCACTTAAAGGAATTGCCCAATTCTACGGTTCAAAAGGCAAACACATCATTACCAGTAAAATCGAACACAAAGCTGTGTTAGATACTTGCCGCGAGCTAGAAGAACAAGGTTTTGAAATTACTTATTTAGAACCCGAACCACGTACAGGTTTAATTACGCCTGAAATGGTGAAAGCAGCTTTACGTCCAGATACCATTCTTGTATCGCTCATGATGGTGAACAATGAAATCGGTACGATTACTGACGTAGCAGCTATTGGCGAGCTAACACGTGCGAATAAAACATTCTTACACGTTGATGCTGCACAGGCAGCTGGTAAAGTTGAAATCGATCTTTCAACCATGAAAATTGATTTAATGAGCTTCTCTGGTCATAAAATTTATGGCCCTAAAGGAATTGGTGCTCTATTTGTCCGCCGTAGCCCACGTGTTCGCTTAAAAGCACAAATGCATGGTGGTGGTCATGAGCGCGGTATGCGTTCTGGTACTTTAGCAACTCATCAAATTGTAGGTATGGGTGAAGCTTTCGAAATTGCTGGAAAAACCATGCAAGCAGAACAAGAGCGTCTTCGCCACCTACGTGACAAACTTTGGAATGGCTTCCAACAAGACCTTGAGCAAGTGTTCTTGAATGGTCATCCGACTGAGAACGTTGCAAACTATCTTAATGTCAGCTTTAACTTCGTTGAAGGTGAATCATTAATGATGGCGTTAAAAGATCTTGCAGTATCAAGTGGTTCAGCATGTACATCTGCAACATTAGAGCCGTCATATGTATTACGTGCTTTAGGTTTATCCGATGAATTAGCACATAGTTCAATTCGTTTTAGTTTTGGTAAATATACAACTGAAGCAGATATTGATCATGTGTTAACAATTACCAAAGCTGCTGTTGAGAAATTACGTGAACTTTCTCCGCTTTGGGATATGTATAAAGAAGGTATCGACCTTTCAACAGTTGAATGGGCTGAACACTAATTCATTGGAGTTTGAATTGAACTCTTCATTGAAAACAGTGTTTTAACCCTCATATTAATATTAGGCTGACCCCGAGGTTTGGAGAAGCGACATGGCTTATAGTGAAAAGGTAATTGATCATTACGAAAACCCTCGTAATGTTGGTGTATTAGACAAAAATGCAGAAAACGTAGGTACAGGTATGGTCGGCGCACCTGCATGTGGCGACGTGATGCGTTTACAAATTCAAGTCGATGACAATGGCGTAATTGAAGAAGCTCGCTTCAAGACTTATGGCTGTGGTTCTGCAATCGCATCAAGTTCACTGGTAACCGAATGGTTAAAAGGTAAAACGCTTGATGAAGCTCAAGCGATCAAAAACATTGATATCGCGACTGAACTTGCACTTCCACCAGTAAAAGTACACTGCTCTGTCTTGGCTGAAGATGCAATTAAAGCTGCGATTGAAGACTATCGTGGTAAGAAAGCGAAAGCTGTGTGATGACCGAAATAATATTGGAGTTTTCATGATCCATTTAACTGAAAATGCTGCGACTCACATCAGCAATTACCTGCAAAACCGCGGTAAGGGTGAAGGCATTCGTATTGGTGTGAAAACTTCGGGTTGTTCTGGGTTGGCCTATGTACTTGAGTTTGTCGATGATATCGATACACATGATCAAGTGTTTGAGCAACTCGGTGTTAAAGTTTTTGTTGACCCTAAAAGCCTTGTTTATCTCAATGGTTTAGAGATGGATTATGTGAAAAATGGTTTGAATGAAGGCTTTGAATTTAACAACCCTAACCAAAAAGGTGAATGTGGTTGCGGTGAATCATTTACCGTCTAACTAGCAACACCCTCTTTCTTTTCGTCAAAACAGTGTGTTCCGCACTGTTTTAACGTATTTATTAATAGCGGAATTCATCTCCCATGAATCATTTTGAGTTGTTCCAATTACCAGAAGCACTCGATATAGATTTAGCAGCTTTAAAAAAACAATTTTTAAGTTTGCAACAGCAATATCATCCCGATAAAGCCACTGACAAAGATCAAGCATTGATCAAGTCGAGTGAAATCAATCAAGCGTATAAAGTACTCTCACAAGTTGATAGTCGTGCGGCGTATTTACTTGGCTTAAAAAAACAAGATCATCACTTGGATCAGTCCATTAGCGATTTTGAATTTTTACAATCTGCACTCGAAATGCGTGAACAGCTTGACGAAGCCACCTCCACCGAGCAACTTAGTACTTTAAAAGTTGAAGTTCAGCAATGGATTGACGGTTTAGTTCGTGAATTTAAAATCGATTTTGCTGAAGAAGATTGGGCTGAGGCTCGTGATACCGTTCGTAAACTACGTTTTTTTCAACGTGTCATGAATGATATTGATAAAGCCGAAGATCGTATGTTGGACGAAGAAGATGGCTTCGATCTCGATGATGATTTTTAATCCGCTGTTACCAAATATTTTCAAGGGATACCGCACGCATGGCACTTTTGCAAATTGCTGAACCAGGTCAATCTACTGCTCCGCATCAACATCGTATTGCGATCGGCATTGACTTAGGGACAACCCACTCTTTAGTGGCGACAGTGCTATCGGGAAAACCGAAAGTTCTGCAAGATGACAAAGATCGTGTATTACTACCGTCGATTGTTCATTACGCAAAAGATTCAACGACGTTTGGTTATGAAGCCAAGCCGTTTATGATGACTGACCCCAAAAATACTGTTGTTTCAGTAAAACGTTTTATGGGTCGCTCGCAAGCAGATATCAAATTTCAGCATCCGTATACACTTGTTGGTGCAGAAAATGAGATGCCAGCATTTCAAACTGCTGCTGGTCGTAAAACGCCTGTCGAAATTTCTGCAGACATTTTAAAGCAGTTAAAAGATCGTGCCGAAGCAAGCCTCAACAACCCTATCAACGGTGCAGTGATCACTGTTCCAGCATATTTTGATGAAGCACAACGCCAAGCGACACGTGATGCTGCTCAACTTGCAGGTTTGAATGTTTTACGTTTGTTGAATGAACCAACGGCTGCCGCGGTTGCCTATGGATTAGACCAAGATACCAATCTCAGTACAGACCGTAATTATGTGATTTACGATTTAGGGGGCGGTACTTTTGACGTCTCCATCCTACGTTTCTCACAAGGTGTTTTTGAAGTTCTTGCGACTGGTGGACATACCGCGCTTGGTGGTGATGACCTTGACCGCTTAATCGTAAAATGGGCAAAAAAACAGCTTAATATCGAAACTTTAAGCGATGAAGAATATGCTGTTTTTATTGTGGCAGCGCGTCAAGCCAAAGAATACTTAACAGATCATGAAGCTGCTGAATTAAAATTACTGGATGATCGTCTCACTTTAGATCGTCCGACCTTTGAATCGATTATTCAAGTTGCACTCGATAAAACCATGAGTGTATGTAAACGTGTACTGCGTGATGCTAAACTTGAACTCGATGAAATCGAACATGTGGTTTTAGTAGGTGGTTCAACACGTTCATATGCCGTACAAAAAGCTGTACGCGAATTATTTGAACGTGAACCACTCTGTACGATCAATCCTGATGAAGTCGTTGCAATTGGCGCATCTATTACCGCCAACCAGCTCATTGGCAACAGTCAAGATGGTTCATTACTGCTTGATGTCACGCCACTTTCTCTTGGTCTAGAAACCATGGGTGGATTGGTTGAACGTTTGATTTCACGAAACACAGCAATTCCAGTCGCTCGCCGTCAAGAATTTACCACTTATCAAGATGGCCAAACCGCGATGTTGATTCATGTGGTACAAGGTGAACGTGATTTAGTCGAGCATTGTCGTTCATTGGGTCGCTTTGTTTTACATGGCATCCCACCAATGACTGCGGGTCAAGCACGTATTGAAGTGACCTTCCAAGTTGATGCGGATGGCTTACTGACAGTATCTGCGAAAGAAACCACTTCTGGTGTTCAAGCGCAAATTGATATCAAACCATCTTATGGTCTATCTGCAGCGGATACTGAACGCCTCTTGGTTGAAGGTTTCCAACATGCTGAAGAAGACAAACAATTGCGCCATCTGCAAGAAACAAAAGTGGAAGCACAACGTGAGTTGGAAGCTTTAGAACAAGCGTTAAAAGCAGATACTGACTTACTCTCTCAGCAACAAGCACGAGATCTAATTCTTGCTGCTGAAGCGTTAAAAGCTCGCCTTAAAACCGATGAGCTTGCAGCAATTGAACAGGCTGTTCAACAGCTTAAAATTCACAGTGATGCCTTTGCCGCGTTGCGTATGAATCGACATATTGACCATGCCTTAAAAGGTACGAAACTTGAAGATTGGTCAAACTCAAACTAAAGGTATAGGTGATCAATATGCCACGTATTAAAGTTCTTCCTCATGCACAAATTTGCCCAGAAGGTGCAGAATTTGAAGTCGAACAAAATGCCAATTTATGCCAAAGTTTATTAAAACAAGGCATTAAAATTGAACATGCTTGCGACATGTCTGCAGCATGTACGACTTGCCACGTGATTGTTCGTAAAGGATTCGATAGCCTTGAAGAAATGAACGATGTTGAAGCAGATCTACTTGATCGTGCATGGGGTTTAGAGCCTGACTCTCGCCTGTCATGTCAGGTTGAGATCGTTGATGAAGACTTAGAAATTGAAATTCCGAAATATACGATTAATCATGCTTCGGAAAATCACTAAGCTTTATCCATCAAAAAACTCCTCTTTATTAGAGGAGTTTTTTATTCAAGAATAAATCTGGATTATTGTCTAATCTCATCATCCAACGTCAGTTTTGGAATTCCCTGTGCATTGGTAATTTTCTGCTGCTTTTTAATTCGGCCTATCATCTTTTCCAGAATTTCAACCAGTTCAGGATATTCATAATTTTGTACTTCCTCTAAATTAAGTACCAAATGAAAACCCTTATATTCAAAATCAAACCATTTTTGGGTATCTGATTTCTTGCCAGTGAATTTTTCCATCACCTGCCAAGTTTTTACGGGCCCCTGAATGCCTTTTAAGTAAATTGGTACTTTAGGCACACATAGAAATTCATTTTTAATCAGCTGATGTGTGTCATCCGCAATTAGTATTTCATCCACTTCAGCCGCAGACTGTAAACGCGCTGCCAGATTTACATCACGCCCTACAATGGTATAGGCCATACGGTGTGAAGCACCATAGTTCCCAACGTGGCAATAACCTGTACTGATTCCCATGCGGATGTGCAGGGCTGGATAGCCCATTTTCTTCCAGCGTTCACGCAAAAGTTTCATTTGCTGGCGCATGGAAATTGCCATTTCCATACAGGATTTAGCATCCTGCTCCACACCCTGTGAGTTTGGGTCACCAAAGAAAATCAGGATCGCATCTCCCATGAACTTATCCACGGTTGCCTCATACTGCTTGGCAATTTCAGTCATGTGACTAAGATAATCATTAAGCAGGAAAGCTAGATCATCTGGAATAAGTGTTTCTGAGAGTTCGGTAAAACCTTGAATGTCTGAGAAGAAAACCGTTAATTTTTTACGTTTATATTCAATTTTTGCCTCAGCCTCACCCCGCATAATCGATTGCCACAACTGAAGTGGCGCATAACGACTGAGCTGGTTGGCAAACGCAATATAGCGCGTCATTTGATTATGATAATGCTGGCGTTGCTGTCCCAGAATATTGAGACGACGATGCTGATAGTAGTTACCAATCACAATAAACATCATCAGACCAAGCAAGCTCACAACGGTCAGTTCAGGATTGGTTGGCTCAAAGTATTCTTCGGCATTAAAGATAAAAAAAGTACAGAAATAAAAAACCACCACACCAATCAGCCCAATCAGGCAGCCAATTGGCAGGGAAATCTTGTTATTTAGACCAACATACAATAAGGCAAATAAAATGGTAAACGTAGGGACAAGACTTAAATGCAGGCCCGCAAGAACAATGGCAACAATGATGGCTTCACAGGCAAAGACAACATTCTTTTCAATGGTTTTGTCATATTTATATTGCAGCCACTTTTCCAGTTTAGGACAGAACAGAAAATAGACCAATAACAAAGGGAGGATATAGAGTTGATAGCTAGCACTGGTAGAAGTAAAAGTATAGATGACCAAAATCAGCGACAAGATCGAATATCCCATCAATCGATGAAAGTAAGCGAACTGTCTAGGCTCTTTATCAATTAACCTATCTAGTGGCACTCCATCCTCCTATTATTATAGAATACGACTTTTATTCTATTTTCTTTCTGGCTCAGTCCATGCGCCAGTCAAATGGCATGTCACCCTGACCACGCAATGCAAGCATTAGGGTCTGGCGCATATGTGCCAATACATCATTGCTATAAGGCACAGCTGGTGTACCCCACACAGGTTTAGGCCATGCCACATCATTCTGATAGCGCACAACATGATGAAAATGCAGTTGTGGAACTAGATTTCCTAGAGCGGCAACATTCATCTTATCGGCACGGAATACACGGGCGAGCTGGCTGGATAACCAGCTTGACTCACGTAGAAACTGTTCCTGATCTGCCTGGCTGAGTTCATATAGTTCTGTAATGCCTGGCACACGTGGTACAAGGATCAACCAGGGAAATTGCATATCATTCATTAAACGACATGTTGAAAGCGGGAAGTCGCCTACAAAAAATGTATCTTGAGCAAGTTGTGGATGCAAACTAAACATATCTTTATAAATGATGCAGAATAATGATGATCAATACTATCACATCAGTTTTGATGTGAATATTATTAGTCACCTGTTTGATTACAAATAACAATGATTTTCCTCATTTATTGGCGCAACATCCGATCAAAAAATGGTTATTTTTCACCGACAAACCTATATTCGCTTAATTAAACATCAATCCATTTTTCAACTAACTATGCAATTCACCCAGCAATTTATTCAGTAGCTCAACGATAAACTGGATACGTTTGTCATATTCAGCCAGTTGCACCATCACTTTCAAGCGATGCCCACCCTCCATACGGTAGTAGGTCGGATTTTTCTGCATAAGCTGAATAATGCTGATCGCCTGCACAGGTGTATCGGGCGAAAATTCAATGTAGCCACCATTGCTATTGATATCCACTTTGGTGATGCCCAGTTGCTCTGCCCTTAAACGAATCTGGTGCACACTAAACAGTTGCTTTACAGGCTGTGGCGGAATACCAAAACGGTCAATCAACTCCATACGGATGTTATCGAGTTTCTCCTGCGTATCGGTGTTACTGATACGTTTATAGAACAATAAGCGTTGATGTACATCACCCAGATAATCATCTGGAATCAGGGCTGGCATGTGCAGGTTGATTTCAGCCGTCAATGACAATGGTGCATCAAAGTTCGGAGTCTTGCCTTTTTGAATGGCTTTGGTGGCTTTTTCCAGCATTTCCATATACAGACTATAACCAATTGCCTGCATTGAACCACTTTGCTGTTCACCCAGTAACTCACCTGCGCCACGGATTTCCAGATCTTCAGTTGCCAGCATAAATCCAGCGCCTAAAGTCGATGCTCGTTGAATGGCATCCAGACGTTTTTCAGCATCACCTTTAAGATGTTTAATGGAAGGCACTAACAAATAAGCATAGGCCTGATGATGTGAACGCCCGACACGACCACGCAATTGATGTAACTGGGCAAGACCCAGTTTATCTGCACGTTCAATGATAATGGTATTGGCATTTGGAACATCAATTCCTGTTTCAATAATGGTTGAACACACCAGAACGTTATAATCTTTATGGTAGAACTGCTGCATCACTTGTTCCAGTTCACGTTCACGCATTTGCCCATGTGCCACAGCCACTCGTGCTTCTGGCACTAGATGACGGATCGTTTCAGCTGCTCGTTCAATGGTTTCCACTTCATTATGCAGCAAATAGACCTGCCCCCCACGCAGCAATTCACGCAGAATTGCTTCCTTGATGGAGTCATCGGTATGTTCCTGTACAAAGGTTTTCACTGCCAAACGCCGTGCAGGCGGTGTCGCAATAATCGATAAATCCCGCATTCCAGAGAATGCCATATTCAAGGTACGGGGAATTGGAGTTGCGGTTAAAGTCAACATATCCACATCGGCACGTAAGGCTTTAATACGCTCTTTATCCCGAACCCCAAAACGATGTTCTTCATCTACAATCATTAAACCAAGGTTTTTAAACTGAATATTTTCCTGAAGAATCTTGTGTGTTCCCACCACGATATCCACTTTGCCCTCAGCCAAATCCTCAATAGTTTTGAGATGAGTTTTATTACTGCCAAAACGGGACAATACTTCAATACGAACGGCCGTATCAGCAAAACGGTCTTTAAACGATTCATAATGCTGCTGCGCCAATAGCGTGGTTGGAACCAGTACGGCAACCTGTTTACCATTTTGCACAGCGACAAAAGCGGCACGCATCGCCACCTCTGTTTTACCAAAGCCCACATCACCACAGACTAGACGATCCATTGGCTTGGCCAGTTGCATATCATGTAGGGTCGCTTCAATCGCATTGGCTTGGTCAAGTGTTTCCTCATAAGCAAAGCCACTGGCAAATTGCATATAAGCGGTATGGTCCATTTCAAAAGCGAAACCTGGTTTAGATTGACGGCGTGCTTGAATATGCAGTAATTCTGCTGCGACATCGTGAATTTGTTCCAAAGCTTTGCGTTTGGCTTTATTCCACGCATCTGTGCCTAATTTATGCAAAGGCGCAAGATCTGGGTCACCACCGCTATAACGGCTAATTAAATGCAAATTGGTAACAGGCACATAAACTTTTGCAGCATCGGCATAATCGAGTTGTAAAAACTCATGTTCTTGCTCATCAATATTTAAAGTAATTAAACCTGCATAACGACCTACACCATAATCAATATGTACCACAGGTGCGCCAATGCTTAACTCGGTCAAACTACGAATTAAAAACTCTTCTGAAACTTCCTGCTGACGTTTACGACGGCGCTGCACCACGCGATGTTCATACAGCTGATTTTCAGAAATCACCGAAAGTTGATTCGTTAGCAACAAGCCCCGATCTAAAGGCGCGCTGGTAATGGCAACCTGTAACTGATCTTTCTGGAACTGGGCAAAACTGTCTACGGTTTGAATTTCACCTAATACCGCCCGCAAAGCATCTTTTAAAGTTTCACGGCGACCTGCACTTTCCGCAACCAATAAAACAGGATGTTTAGTTTGATCAACATAATGTTTCACCGCCTCAAAAGGCTGTTGCTTTTTAGGATCAACCGCAAGTTTGGGTGGCTGCTCAGCAGCAAGATTGAGTACACCTGCTTTGGCTTCAAATGCTTCTGCTGAGGCCAGAATTCGTGGAAATTGATTTAATGCCTGTAACACATGATTTGGCATTAAAAATAATTCCTCAGGAGGAAGAATCGGTTGATCAATGTTATGACGACGATCCTCATAACGACGAACCACTTCCTTCCAGAAGTTGATGAGTTCATCTTCAACTTCATCATTTGTAATCACAACGCAATTCTTTGGTAAGTAGGTTGTGAGGATGCTTTGTGTTTCCATCAGCTTTTTATCAAAGAATAATGGTAGGTAAAATTCCAGACCTGGGGTCGCAATGCCCTCTAGGACATCCTGATAAATTGGATTTTTCTTGGGATTGGCAGTGGGAAAACTTTCGGCATAACGATCTCTAAAAGTCGAACGCCCCTCTTTTAATGGAAACTCTTTAGCAGGTAAAACAGTAAAGTTTTTTAAGGATTCAGTGGTGCGCTGCGTTTCTGGATCGAAGAATTTCAGACTCTCAATTTCATCATCAAATAAGTCAATTCGAATCGGTTGATCTTGTCCAGAGGCGTAAATATCCATGATGCTGCCACGAACCGCAAATTCACCATGATCATACACCGTATCAACCAACCCATAGCCTGCTCGTACCAACTGATTTTTTTGAGCTTCCAGATCAAGTTTCGGTCCCACCTTAATATCAAAGTGCTCGCCCACAACCCATGAATATGGTGCAACCCTTTGAGCAAGTGTACTTGCCGAAATCAGTAAAATGCCCTTTTGTGGCATATTGGACAGAATAGCCAAACGTTCTGACACAATATCCTGATGCGGTGACAAACGGTCATAAGGCAAAATTTCCCAGTCAGGGAAAATGGTGGGCTTGATGCCATAGAATTCAAGTTCACTTTCTAATTGCGCAAGATGCTGGTTATTGCTTGCAACAATCACATAGAGACTGGAACTTTGCGTGGCTATTTCTTTAAATAATAATGCAGCTGATGATCCAAGCAATGAACCAATCCAGCGTTTTTCGCCTGCTTTGAATTGTTGTAGATTTAATTGAGAGATTTCTTGTTGAAACATAGAGAAAATCGTGCAATTTAAAGGACAATTGACTTAGTTTAGCATGATGTTTTTTATGTGGATATAAATCCAGGAAGAAGACTAACTGGATTTATCTTTTCATTTTTTCTCTAACTGGCGGTCCATCAAGCGAAATAAGGGGCGGGTTAAATTCATAACCGTAGCAGGTGCAGTATTCAGCAAGGCATTCGCAATTGCACCACTGGTACTGGTGATACGATAGGACTTTTGCTGTACTGCCTTGACAATCCATCCTGCTGCGGTAGAGGTATCCCGCATTTGCATATGTTTATAAATCGTTGTTTTAGATGACATCGGAACATGGGTGGACATGGTCGAGATATTAATCACATGTCCTCCACCATTTTCCAGAAAATGTGGCAACAGACCTAATGTCAAACGAACCGCTGCAAAATAGTTGATTTGCAGAGACCATACCATTAAACCTGAGCTGTTATTTTGCAAAGATTACTGGCGTACTGATAATCATCAATCTGCCTGTATGATGATTGTTAGGAATCTGGGTTGGGGCGTGCTACCTCTGGAGATGTTTAATGAAAATCCTGAATTAAAGAAAAAGTTAAAAATCATGAAACTTTATGATTTTACCCCCAAATTTGAATATTATGTGGATTTGGTCTGGAGTCGTGAAAACAACTTGGGTGCAGCAGCACGCTTCTTAATTGAGCATATCCGCACACAACGCCAACTCAATAACAAATAATAAAAAGCGAACAGATAAATCTCTATCTACAATCAAAGCCATGCTTTGCTTTCACGCAGA
>NZ_DDAH01000163.1:0-2522 GCF_002333245.1 Acinetobacter sp. UBA2063 | reverse complement strand
CTATTTTTGTCGTGTACAGAGTAATGTAAATAAAGACATGGCTAAAAAATCAATTTCAAAAAAAAGATCAAGAAAATGGTTATAAATGTGGATGGTTTTTGATGAATTTCAGATTTTGAAAATAATATGCTTAGTGCAGAGCTAGATATATTTTTGTGTAAGTTGTTGATTATTAATTATTGAATGTGGCTGGTTTTACTAAGTTTTGTATTATCTTTAAAGTCACTCGTTCTGAATCTGTAATTGAACACATCATCAATGCAGAACGTTACTTCTGGGAATGTGTGGAAAAGGATACACCACCTTCTGTGGATGCGAGTGAATCGGCAGCCAAAGCCATTCAGCAGTTGTATCCAATCCATGTGCCACTAACAGTTGAAGATCTATCACAGAATGAAACAGCTAATCTCATGTTCGATAAGCTGATCAAACTGAAAGAAGAAATTCAGCATAAGCAGGAACGCTTTGACCAGCTTAAACATGAAATCCAGATGATGATGCAAGACAAGGAAAGGGCAGTCTTTGCAAATGGCTCGGTAGTTTGGAAGAAAGCCAAGGATTCTATCAGCCTCAATACCAAAGCATTGCTTCAGCACCAGCCTGAACTCATCGAGCTTTATCCACTTGAAAAGCAGGGCAGTCGTCGATTTAACATCTATACCGACTAAGCCCTATTTACAGCACCCAATCAAAAATTCACAAAAATCGCTCCCCGCTCTCTACCCTTCGGTAGAGAGCAAATCGGTCGCGATTTCTGTAGCACTTTATCTGGCTCTACATTCTTTGGGTAACTTATTTGGTCCTTGTTCCGACCTACATACATAGACCCAAATTTGTAAGGTAATACATTAAGGAATATCAACATGATTAAAGGTTTAGCAATTACTCCTCCAATACTCGGACGGATCAGTATCGGTCGGATGATCGAGAAGAATGGCAAACGCCTGCCGGAAAAGGATGACCAGTTCACCATTACTTCCCAGATTCAAAGCAAAGAAGGCTGGGTGAAGCATCCACTGGATGATCAGCTGAGAGCTAATGCTCCGAATCAAAAGCTACGTTCAATCCCTGTCAGAATGATCTTTAATGATCCTGATTTAAACCTGCGTGCAGAATACAGCCTGTTTGACCGACAGACTGGAAGACCTGTCTGTGTCGGTAATGGAGAAACCTGCCAACGTTTAACCAACCAAGGCGTGGAGCAACATCCTTGCCCATCCCCCGACTTATGCCCACTTGGACAAGGCGGGCACTGTAAGCCTTATGGACGCCTGCATGTCAATTTAGATGAGTCGGATGAATTTGGTACATTCATTTTTAGAACAACAGGCTTTAACAGCATACGTACGTTGGCTGCACGATTGAGCTACTACCATGCAGCATCAAATGGGTTGCTTTCATGCTTGCCACTGCAGCTGACCTTGCGAGGAAAGAGTACAACGCAAAGTTATCGTCAACCTGTGTACTACGTGGATTTAACGCTCAGGGATGGCATTCATTTACAAGAGGCGATTCAAACAGCGAAGGAAATTGACCAGAAAAGTAAGTTGTGTGGTTTTAATCAGGCTGCTTTAGATCAAATGGCACGGCAGGGTTATGGTAATGCACGATTTGAGGTGAATGCTGAGGAGGGACTAGATTTGGTTGAAGAGTTTTATAATGATAAGGGTTTTGAGTCTGAATCGGTACAAACTGAAATCAAAAATAAATCTAAATCAGAGCTTAAGTCCCATCAGGGAGAGGGTGTTGTACAAGAGATTCAGAAAAGCTTGAGGCAGAATGTAAGGATTGTAAATTAAAAAATTTAAAGAGAACAGCGAGTTCTCTTTAATTTATTTTTTTTGAATTAAAAAACAAATAAGATGATTGAATCTAATACCAAGCGATACCAAGCAAAAACTTTTAAAGTATGTTTTTCTACAAATTTAACCATGGCTTTTACCACAAGCAAAGCTGCGATGAATGCGGTTACAAAGCCTACGGAAATATTCAATAAATTTTCTGAAGTTAAAACATCAACGTTGCGAAATATGTCTAAGTAACGGCACCAATAATGGTTGCACCAGACCGTGAAGTCCCCGGAATCATCGCAAGACATTGAACCAAACCAATAACAATGGCCTGTTTGAATCCAATATTGGTTGCCTCAATGGTTTGGACTTTAAAATTTTTAGCTTCTACAGCAAAAATTAACAGTGCACCAATAATCAGTGCAGATGCCACAACCGAAGGACTGAATAAAACTTGTTTAATAAAATCAACAGCTATAACTCCGATCACTACTGCAGGAATAAATGAAATGAAGACATTTATCGCAAAACGTCTCGCATGGTAATCACCTGATATAAAACCATGTAGTAGATTAATAATTTTTTACGGTAGAGCCAACAAACGGCTAAGATTGTGCCCAGTTGAATGACAACTTCAAAGACACAGCCTGAGCCTGAATGAAAATCAATTAAATGGCCAAATAAAATTAAATGACCAGTACTGGAAATGGGTAAAAAACTCCGTTAAACTTT
>NZ_DDAH01000180.1:2318-6185 GCF_002333245.1 Acinetobacter sp. UBA2063 | reverse complement strand
TTGGCTCATCAATTTTCTGACTAAAAATTCGCTCAAATAAACTTCGAGAAATTTCTACCATTCAATCAATGATAATATATCGATCAATCAATCAGTAAAAATCCACACAAGTTGTTCTTCTATTCTCTTAATGATCTTCTCACCGCTTCGTCAGCGATAAGTAAACGCAATGAATATCTAGCAACTTAACCGTTAAAGCTAAGTTCTTTTGCTTCATTGCGTTGGGATGTATGCATTATAGGAGATTTTTTTTGGTGCGCAAGTGTTTTCAAAGCACTGTTTTATTGAGTGTTGTTTTTTTACTCATAAAAATGTTTATATTTACCGCTATTTTATTTCATTTATATGAAAATAAAGCAGAAATATTTTATTTATATTTCTGCTTTGCTTTTTACTTTTTGTGTTTTATCTGAACACTGATAATTTTAATTGGTTGTTTTGGTACATTCTGGTGCATTCCATAGTTTCCAGTAGGTACTTTTACAATTTTATCGACAATGTCCATTCCCTTGGTGACTTTACCAAATACCGCATAACCTGCATCCATCGTTGAACGGTTGAGGAAGTTATTGTCAGCGACATTAATAAAGAACTGGCTTGTTGCAGAATTGGGATCACTGGTACGTGCCATTGCCAAAGTACCACGATTATTTTTCAGGCCATTAATCGCTTCATTTACAATAGGGGCCTTTGTGGTCTTCTCAATCATGTTTACATCCATGCCGCCACCCTGAATCATGAAACCTGGAATAACGCGATGAAAAATTGTTCCTGAATAGAAGTTACTCTTCACATAATTTTCAAAGTTCTTTGCTGATATAGGTGCCTGATCATCATATAGTTCTATTTCAATCGTCCCCATACTGGTTTTCATATCGACCAGCGTATTTGCAAATAAAGAACCACTTGCCAGAATTAGACTTGTTGCAATGAACAGCTTTTTCATAATTGCTTTTCTCGACCTGTAAAATAGATTTGTTGTAGCCCATCATCTTATGTTTTGCAAATCCATTTTTGCTATTTTTATTTGTTGTCTACAATAAAACACCCATGTTCCACGTGGAACATAGGTTCATACTTGAATTAACTATGCTTGTCCCAAAACTTCCTGAAATTTTTCGCAATCTCGATGGTGTTACGTTTTGCCTTGCTGGAAATTGGCGTGATATTGATAAAGCCATGACTCTGGTCTGGGTAGTCCACATACTGGACCTTGACGCCATTCTGTCTGAGTTTGTGGCTATAAATCTCACCTTCATCATGCAGCAAGTCATGTCCAGCAGTAAGGACATAGGCAGGCGCCAGTTTTTTAAGATTGCCATAGGTGGGAGAAACAAGGGGATTATCCAAAGCAACATTGTGCTGGGTTGCATAGTATTCGGTCACGTAATCGACATCCTTACTGGTAAGGACCAAGCCCTGACCATAGGCATAGAAAGATGGGTGACGACTTTTGAAGTCAACCGTAGGATAGATGAGTAATTGTGCCTGTGGTGCATAGGATTTTCCAGCAGCGTGCTGTGCAACGACGGTACTGATATTACCCCCTGCGCTGTCGCCCGCCACAGCAATACGGTTTTTATAAATTTTAAGTTGACGGCGGTTCTGGTAAGCCCACGCCAAGGCGTCCTCACAGGATTGAATCAATTGTTGTGGTGATGCCTCAGGGGCAAGGGGATAGTCAATACTGAGCACCTGTACTTTTGCATACTTGGCAATAAGGCGACAGACTTCATCATGGGTATCCAAGCCACCCACCACAAACCCACCTCCATGATAGTAGACAATCATTGGGAGTTTTCTATTGGGAGCGGGATGGTAGTGTCTCGCAAATACGGTTCCGCTTTGTAAAGGTAGGCGGATATCTTCAACAGATTCAATAGAGGTTGGTTTATTTAGGATCGCAAGCATTTGTGCATCGAACTGTCGTCTTGATTCAATCGGATCATCACCAATAAAGCCTATACGTCCCTGCTTGATCTGAGCGGCCACAATACATTTGGTAAATGCGTCCAGGTCTGGATATTGGTAAGGGTATCCTAAAATCCTGGCTATCGACTCTTGTACAATCTTGGGCAGCTTATCAAGTGCTCGTGCAGCAGGACCTTGTCTTTTATCTAAAAGTGTTTGAATTTTCTGAGGTAATGCTGACACGTTTTTCCCCTGTTCCGCTCTGTCCATTGTTCTTGTCCTCTTTGACTATATGCCTGAATAAAGTCATAGATCAAGATCAAGCATTTAAAAAATATCTTGTAAACTAAAGGTCATATCTGAAAAAGTCATTAACCATTTTGCTTATCTATACCTGCTTTTTATGTCAATAAAAGTGATTTGCTTCATATATTTCCCCTCAATAACATCGAATACAAACTTTTTGTCTGTAGGGCAACATCATTGCGGTTTTGCCTATCAAGGCTTAGTATTGATTTGTTTGTCTCCTCTAATAGGAAACACTTTAAATTGCAATTATTGCTGAATAAAAACCCTGGATTAAGATAAATGTTGCACATCTTACAACAATCATAATAAACACGGATACCTTAAAAGCCATTCAGGTCTTTGTCTGCCTTGCCCATCATACCTATAACCAGTACTGGACCCTGTTTGATACAGATCAGCAACCGCAAAACTATCCATTAAATGTTACGTTCAAAAGCAATGATGTGATTGCACTTTATCAGATCTGCTTCAAGGCGCAGGGCGTTGCCATGCTGCCCATCCTGCTGGTGCGACAGGATATTGCACAACAACGTTTGCAACAAGTATTTACAGATTTTTCTGCACCTAACCTCGTCGTTAGTCTATCATCAAGGCAACATTTACCGAAAATCACACAAGAATTTATTGCTTTTGTCATCGAAAACTTAAATTTTTACTTAAATCAGCATAATTAAAAGATTTAAATGAACCTGAACGCTTGAATTTTGTCGTGTTGCCCATACCTCATCCGTATCTATGAATGACCAATATGTGGCAGTTCAGGTTTAACCCGATGAGCACTTATGCCAAAAGGGCTGTACATGTTTGAGAACTTTTTTAAACGGAGATCATCAATGGCTAATGAGCACAATGAGCAAGCTCAAGACATTCAAAATGAGCAACAAACTGAACAAACTCAAGCTGAAAGTGTAGAGCAGGCAAACGAGCTTAGCGTTGAAGATTTACAGGCTCAGATTAGCAAGCTTGAAGAAAGCCTGAAACTTGAAAAGGTGCGTACCGCAAATGCTGTGTATGAGGCACAAAAAAGTGTGGAGCGTATCCAGCGTGAATCGGAAAAGCACAAAGATACGGTGCTGGAAAAGTTTGCAAAAGAGTTGTTGGATTCTGTCGACAACCTTGAACGTGCGATTCAGGCGGCTGGTGAAGAACAGACACCTGTACTCGAAGGCGTGAAATTGACCCTGAAATCGCTTTTGACCACACTGGAAAAATTTGGCGTGGTTAAGGCAAATACCCAAAATGGCTTCAATGCCGACTTACACCAAGCGGTAGGTATCGATCCAGATGCCAAGGCCAATGAGATTGGTACGGTGTTGCAGAAAGGCTATACCCTGAATGGACGTTTACTTCGTCCTGCGATGGTGATGGTAGGTCAATAATGCGTGTGAGCAAGCGTTTTTTGCTCAAAAATGCAGAAATTTGAGAGTTTTTTGATTTTTTTTCATAAAAATGCTTGAAAAAAACCGATTGACTCTCATATCGAATAACAAGCAAAACATTGCAACAAAATTTTAGAGGAACACACCAAATGGCGAAAATTATTGGTATTGACTTAGGTACTACCAACTCATGTGTTGCTGTACTTGAAGGCGATAAAGTAAAAGTAATCGAAAACGCTGAAGGCGCACGTACAACTCCATCGATCAT
>NZ_DDAH01000180.1:0-2113 GCF_002333245.1 Acinetobacter sp. UBA2063 | reverse complement strand
CCGAAAAATACATTATTCGCGATTAAGCGTTTAATCGGTCGTCGTTATGAAGACCAAGCGGTACAAAAAGATATCGGTCTTGTACCTTACAAAATCATCAAAGCAGACAATGGCGATGCTTGGGTTGAAGTAAACGGTAAAAAATTAGCACCTCAACAGATCTCTGCTGAAATCTTGAAAAAGATGAAGAAAACTGCAGAAGACTATTTAGGTGAAACCGTTACTGAAGCGGTAATTACCGTTCCTGCTTACTTTAACGATGCTCAACGTCAAGCAACCAAGGATGCAGGTAAAATTGCAGGTCTTGATGTTAAACGTATCATTAACGAACCAACGGCTGCGGCACTTGCGTTCGGTATGGACAAAAAAGAAGGCGATCGTAAAGTTGCAGTTTACGACTTAGGTGGTGGTACTTTTGACGTATCAATCATTGAAATCGCAGACCTTAATGGCGACCAGCAAATCGAAGTGTTATCAACTAATGGTGATACGTTCCTTGGTGGTGAAGACTTTGATAACGCGTTGATTGAATTCTTGGTTGAAGAGTTCAAGAAAGAACAAAGTGTGAACTTGAAAAATGATCCACTTGCGTTACAACGTTTGAAAGAAGCTGCTGAAAAAGCAAAAATCGAGCTTTCTTCATCAAATGCAACTGAAATCAACCTTCCATATATCACCGCTGATGCAACTGGTCCTAAACACTTAGTGACCAATGTAACGCGTGCAAAACTTGAAGGTTTGGTTGCTGATTTAGTTGCTCGTACAATCGAGCCTTGCAAAATCGCGCTTAAAGATGCTGGTCTTTCGACTTCTGACATCTCTGACGTGATCTTGGTTGGTGGTCAGTCTCGTATGCCACTTGTACAACAAAAAGTACAAGAATTCTTTGGTAAAGAGCCACGTAAAGACGTGAACCCTGACGAAGCAGTTGCGATTGGTGCAGCGATTCAAGGTGCGGTATTGTCTGGTGACAAAACTGACGTTCTTTTATTAGACGTAACTCCATTAACTTTAGGTATTGAAACAATGGGTGGTGTATTAACACCAATCATTGAGAAGAACACCACGATTCCTGCGAAGAAATCTCAAGTGTTCTCAACTGCTGCTGACAACCAACCAGCTGTAGACATTTCTGTGTTCCAAGGTGAACGTAAAATGGCTCAGCAAAACAAATTGTTAGGTAACTTCCAATTAGGCGATATCCCACCTGCTCCACGTGGCGTACCGCAAATTGAAGTATCGTTCGATATCAACGCTGACGGTATCTTAAAAGTATCGGCTAAAGATAAGAGCACTGGTAAAGAGCAATCAATCCAGATTAAAGCGAACTCAGGTTTGTCTGATGCTGAAATCGAAGCAATGATTAAAGATGCTGAAGCGAATGCTGAAGAAGACCGTAAATTTGAAGAGTTAGCGAAAGCGCGTAACGAAGCAGATGCTTTAGTATCTAGCTCGAACAAAGCAGTTAAAGATCTAGGTGACAAAGTGACTGAAGATGAAAAAACTGCAATCGCTACTGCGGTTTCTGAGCTTGAAGCAGCAACTAAAGAAAATGATGTTGAAGACATCAAAGCGAAAACTGAAGCTTTACAAAACATCTTGATGCCAATCACTCAACGTGCTTATGAACAAGCACAAGGTGCTGGCGGCGCAGAAGGTTTTGATCCAAATGCATTCCAAGGTGGTGATGCGGGTCAACAACAAAAAGCGGACGATGGCGTTGTAGATGCTGAGTTCACAGAAGTTAAAGATGACAAAAAATAATTTGTCTCTTTAAAAAAGACCGCGCGAAAGCGTGGTTTTTTATACTTTCTATTTTATTTATTTTGATCGAAATATAGTTCACCCAAAATCGGCATAAATAAAGGCACTACCCCACAAGCTTTTATTTCTTCTAAAAATTCAGGGATATTGACACCAGGTAACAATTTTGGTGGTTGATCAATAGGCGTTAGCATCGTATCCCAATGACATGGAATAATATATTTTGGTTTGAGTAGCCGCACTACATCCTTAACATAGTTGGGGCGATATTTACGTCCAATCGCACATAGACACACAATATCAGCCTCTCGCCCCTGCAATTCCTGCTCATTGACATCCTCCCCGACCT
>NZ_DDAH01000204.1:4183-9304 GCF_002333245.1 Acinetobacter sp. UBA2063 | reverse complement strand
CTTTTGGCAATCGCAATATTCAGTTTTGGCTTATATGCAAAACGATTCTATCTGAATCAGACTTTATATAAATTTCTTATCCTGATCAGTGCCAGTTGGGCACTCTTTTGCGGTGGATATCATTTTGCAGATACGGCTTTAGAACATCGATTGCAACTCAGGGAGCTTGAACTACAGCCATTTGAGGCCATTGTTTATATTAAAAACCTAGATGAACTGACAGAAGATGGACACAAACAAATTGCGGAGGTGCTCAATCGGCATGCTCAACCCGTAAATTGGTTTCTGTATTTAAAGAAAAATAAAGATCAAACTTTTCAGTCTCAATCCTTACAGCTTGGTCATTATTACCGAGTCTACGGCAAGATTAAGCCAGCACATAGTTATGCAGTTGCAGGCGCATTTGATCAGGAAAAATGGTTTTTACAGCAAAATGTGATGTCTGCATTTTCCGTACAGCAGATTCAGCCTTTAAGCCCTGACGAGATTTATGCCTTGGGTTATCAGCAGCACTTAAAGCAGCAACAGGGCTTTCGGACTAAGTTACTGTTAAATGTTGAAACAAAACGTTTGGCATTTCGGCAGATGCTACAAAATTCAAACCTACAGCACAAAGGTCTGCTTTTGGCCTTGCTGACAGGTGATGAAAGTCTATTATCCAATACTTTAAAACAACAGTTTCAATTGCTCGGCATCTCTCACTTATTGGCGATTTCAGGGCCTCATGTATTGATTTTTGCCTTAATGTTGACTTGGATTTTGCAAAGATTGGTGCAACGTTATTATCCGAAGTTGTATTTGTGGCAACCACGACAGATTTTAGTGCTACTGCCATTTGGGTTAAGTGTTCTGTTATATGTCGCTTTTGTCGGTTTTGAAATTCCAGCAATTAGAACTTTGTTAACTGTCATCGTTGCCAGCCTTTTTATTTTATTTCGGCAAGAGATTCAACCTTTTGCATTGCTGGTGTATAGCGCAAGTTTGTTATTAATTTATGATCCATTTAGCATTTTATCGGCAGCTTTTTGGTTGTCTTATGGCGCATGTTTTATTCTGCTCAGGGTTTATCAAACCATCAATAGCTTACCCAAAGATCAGGTGGCAACAAAAAAACAAAAAGCTATTTTTGCAATAAAAGTTTTGATCGAGTCTCAATGGAAAATATTCGTTGCCTTATTGCCTTTGGTCTTGATTTTCTTTCAGCAAGTTTCATGGATTGCACCACTCACTAATCTGATCGCCATTCCAGTCTTAAGTGGCTTGGTTGTGCCTTTGGATATTATTGCCGCTTGTGTCTGGCTGATCATTCCAGCATTGGGGCAATTATTTTTTCAGCTCAATGATATTTTATTATCTTTGTTAATATGGATTTTAAATGGATTACAGCAAATTTCTCCTGATATGTATGGTGTCAGTTGCACACCATTAATGATGGTCAGTTTGATTTTGGGTTTAATCATTTTATTTATGCCCAAAGGGACGCTGCCAAAAGCCTGGGCTTTGGTTTGCTTTTTACCTATTGTATGGGGGGTAAAATCACAACCCACGATTTTAAATATTCTGGACGTGGGGCAAGGACAATCGGTTCTTTTACAGCATCCTCAGCAGATATTAATGATTGATACAGGTGGGTCATATGATGAGAGCAAGTTTAGTTTAGGTGAACGGGTGGTGATTCCATTCTTACGCCAACAGGGTGTTCGACATCTGGATCATGTGATTCTATCGCATCTCGATCAAGACCATAGTGGCGCATTTCCTGCGATTCAAAATGCCTTTGCAATCACCCAGGTTCAGTCCAATGAACGCAGTGACAAAATGCCGTTTCAGGATAATTTTTCATTTTGTCAGCAGGGTCAAAACTGGTCATATGTAAATGTAAAAGTTGAAATTCTATTTCCACGCCCTGAGCAATTGGTTTATGCAAAAGATCAGCAAAATGAACAGTCTTGTGTGCTGTATCTACAGTTTTTGGATGCCCAGCCGTATCAAAACTTCCTCATTATGGGCGATGCAGGCTGGGAAACTGAATATAAATTGTTGCAACAATATCCTGATTTGAAAGTGGATGTCTTGCTACTTGGGCATCATGGCAGTAAACACAGTTCGGCCTATGATTTTCTGGCAACATTAAAACCGAAACTTGCGATTGCTTCGGCTGGTTTTAATAACCGTTATGGGCATCCGACTCAGGAATTACAAAACCGTTTGCAGGCGTTAAATATTCCTTTGCTTACGACAGTACAGGCAGGAACCATCAGTTTTGTATTTGAAAATGGCAAAGTGGAGCTAAGGCAACAACGTCAACAGGTGAAATGGCTGGAAAGAAAATAGCCTAAGCATTTTCCTGAGATAGGTTTTGTTGACGAACTTCTGCAACCTTAATCAAAGCTTCATTCTCGTCAATATCATAAATTTTCTTGAGGGCAGGGTTGGCGCTAAAACGTTTATAACTCCAATGGTAATGTGCAGGGTAGCGTTGAATCAGTTGCTCCAGAGTCTGGTGAATGATCAGCGTGCCATCTTCAGCACTTCCCTCATAAATCTGGGGATTGATCGGTTCAATATGCATGTCAAAACCATCTTGTTCATTTCTCATGGTATAGAGTAGGAGCGCTTTGGCCTTGGTTTTTTGAATGAGTTTCGCACTCAGACTGCTTGAGGCGAGTGGAATACCAAAATAGTTGATCATTTCACCGCCATGATCAGGGGTATGATCGGGCAGGATTGCGGTGGTTCCACCTTGTTTCAAGGCCTTAAAAATCTGCCGAACACCGCTTTCATCAGTAGGGACAAGATGAGCCTGTTCACGACTGCGCGCGTCACGGACAAATTGGTCAGCACCAGCATTTTTGACAGGTTTATACAAAATAGTCATCTGTGTATATTTTGAGAACCATGAATTCATCGCTTCCCAAGTTCCAAAGTGAGGAATAATCAAAACCAGACCTTTTTGTTCTGCCAATGCTGCATGGAAATAATGTTCACCATGAATCTTGTGAATTTGTTGAATATTCTTTTGACTGGAAGCTCCCCAAATACTGACAAACTCAAAATAAGAGGTCAATTCATTGCGAATTGCCTGTTTGGTCAGTTGTTCTCTCTCTGGTTCAGCCAAGTCAGGAAACACAATCTGGATGTTGAGTCGAATGATTTTTGAAAGTTTGGAAAGCTGAAATGTGGTAAGTAAGACTGCAACCAAACGTGCAAAAAAACGTCCTAACTGAATCGGCTGGCGACTAATGAGCTTGAGTAGGCGATAACTTGAATGGTTTGAATTTGGCTGAGTCATTTATTTATTGCAGATTGGAAAATTACAAGAGACCAGTATAATGCAAAAAATAATTATAAGTTCAAACAAGTTATTTAAACAGTTTTGTGCCCATCAGCGTATATAATAAGGCCACTTTTAAAATACATTGGATTGGAATCTTATGTCCGATTGGCCACCAAAACCACAAAATGAATCCACAAATTTAAATAATGTGACAGGCAAAGAATGGCAGATTTTAGAAAAAGCTGTCTTGGCTTCTGTCGAAGAACAACGCCGTAGCCGCCGTTGGAGTATCTTTTTTAAATGTTTGGGTTTTGCTTATTTACTGATTGTACTGATTGCAATGAGTAAGGGATGTTCGACCAGCACAGAAAAATCAACCAGCAGCATTGGCAGCAGTCATTTGGCAATTGTTGATATTGTTGGCACCATTGATTCCTCTGCGGGTCAGTCTACAGTGAACAGTGAAGATACCAACAAGGCTTTAAAACGGGCATTTGAAGCAAGTGGCAGCAAGGCAATTGTCCTCAATATCAACTCACCTGGTGGATCACCTGTGCAGTCGGATGAAATCTGGCAAGAAATTCGTTATCAGAAAAAACAGCATCCGAATAAAAAGGTCTATGCTGTCATTGGCGATATGGGGGCTTCTGGTGCCTACTATATTGCCTCGGCTGCGGATGAAATCATTGTAAATCCATCAAGCTTGGTCGGGTCAATTGGTGTGATCATGCCGAACTATGGTTTAAGTGGTTTGGCACAGAAATTGGGTATAGAAGACCGTACCTTAACATCGGGTAATAACAAAGATATCCTGAGTATGACCAAACCGATTAATCCTGAACAGCGTGCGCACGTTCAGGCGTTGCTGGATAATGTTCATGGTCACTTTATCAATGCGGTTAAAGAGGGACGTGGCAAACGTTTAAAATCGAATGATCCAGCGGTTTTCTCTGGTTTATTCTGGACGGGTGAACAGGCAATTGCACTTGGTGTTGCAGATCGTAGTGGTAGCATTACCACCCTGATGCGTGAGTTAAAGGTTGATCAAAAAGTGGATTATACCGTTCAACGTAATCCTTTAGAGTCTATTTTGGGGCGTATGGGTGCAAAGATTGGCGAGGGGATTAGTAGCTCTCTTGCAGCACAACTGGAAACTCAGCAAAACGCGAAAATACAATAACATATCTGATGCATCGCTTCGATAAAAGCGCTGTGTTGATCTTAATCAGGCTGTGTATATCACAGCCTTTTTATTGTAAAAATAACTGTACAGTTCTCCCTTTTATTTGCAATACATGTGTAGAACGAGATAATTGACCAATCAGTGAAAATAAAAGACAAGCTTATGAAACCTTTGATTCATTTTGCCCATGCTAATGGTGTTCCATCAAAAGTCTATCAAAAACTGTTTGATCAGCTCAAAGATCAATATGACATTATTTATGTGGCAGAAATTGGAACAGATAAGCGTTATCCAATTACACATGGCTGGGCATATTTGGTTGACCAGATCATTGATAGCATTGTGAGGCAGGCCCAGGGACGAAAAGTCATTGGTCTGGGACATTCCCTGGGGTCGGTATTGACGCTGATGGCAGCGTATCGCCGACCTGAACTTTTTTCACAAGTGATTATGCTGGATCCACCCCTGATTATTGGCAAGGCCTCGTTATTTTTTCATCTTGCAAAAATCTTCAAACCGAAGCTGGTCGATAAAATTACGCCAGCAGGCTTGTCGGTACGCCGACGCGATCACTGGGAATCCCGTGAGCAAGCGGCTGAGCTACTAGGTTCGAGAGGGTTTTATCAACATTTTGATGCAGACTGTTTTCAAGCCTACATTG
>NZ_DDAH01000204.1:0-4104 GCF_002333245.1 Acinetobacter sp. UBA2063 | reverse complement strand
ATCATGCGTTGACCAATGATCCACAGCGTGGTGGTGTGACTTTAACCATTCCAAAAGATGATGAAGTGGCGATATTTAGAACCACACCGTCAATGTGGTGGTTGCCAATGCCTAAACCACCTGTTCCTGTACATCTCGTGGTTGGCAGTGACAGTGTGTTCTTAAAAAAGAAACTTCCTCAAGTAGCAAAAAAGAAATTAGGAATCCCTTTTTCTGTCGTGGAGGGTGGGCATATGTTTCCTTTGGAGCATCCTGTGGAAACTGCCGAAAAAATTAAAAATCTGGTTATTTAACTCAAATAAAAAACGCATCCGAAGATGCGTTTTATTTTCAAAACTGGGCAAACTGAATTGGTTTTTCTAATAGTTTCTGGTTGAAATAAGCCTGACCATTTTCCCAGGTGAGCTGACCATTACATAACCATTGTACTACTTGAGGATAAATAAAATGCTCAAGTTCATGTACACGCTGTGCCAAACTTTCTGCTGTATCCTGTAAACTCACCTGAATCACAGACTGGGCAATACTTTGTCCCGCATCCAGTTCGGCTGTTACAAAATGAACCGTACAACCATGCAATCGATCTCCTGTATTTAACACACGTTGATGTGTATTCATCCCTTTATAAAAAGGAAGCAGGGAAGGATGGATATTTAACATCTTGCCTTGCCATTTACTGACAAATTCTGGTGTTAAAATCCGCATAAAACCCGCAAGAATCACAAGATCAACTTGCCATGCCAACAGTTGCTGATGCATGGCTACATCAAAACTTTCCCGATTGGGAAAGTTTTTATGGGAAATCACAGCGGTGGCAATATTGGCGTCCTCGGCGCGTCGTAATGCATAGGCATCAGCTTTGTTGGAGAGAACACCAACGATTTGCCCTGACAACTGTTTACCATGTTGGGCGTCAATCAGGGCCTGTAAGTTGCTACCATTACCAGAAACAAGTACCGCAATTCTCATGATGCAAAGATCACACGAATTTTTTCGTCTGCACCCTCAACTGATTCAGCATTTTCCTGAATGTGACCAATTTTCCAGGCTTTTTCGCCTTGAGCTGTTAATACTTCAATGGTTTTATCCGCTTCGCTTGGATCAACCGCAATCACCATACCAACGCCACAGTTAAAGGTACGATACATTTCAAAGCGTTCTACATTACCTTCACGTTGTAACAACTGGAATAATTCAGACCATTCCCAGCTTGACTCGTCAATTACAGCTTGAGCGCCATTTGGAAGTACACGTGGCAGGTTACCAGGTAAACCACCACCCGTGATATGAGCCATTGCATGAACATCGACTTGTTTGCAAAGCTCTAACACTGGTTTTACATAAATACGGGTTGGCTCCATAGCAACATCTGCAAGTGGACGACCATCAACAATTTGAGTTAAGTCTACATTCTTAACATCTAAAATTTTGCGTAGCAATGAGTAACCATTTGAATGGGCACCACTTGAAGCAACGCCAATCAACACGTCACCTGATTTTACTTTAGAGCCATCAATAATTTTGCTCTGTTCAACCACACCCACGGCAAAACCAGCGAGATCGTAATCTTCGCCCTCATACATGCCTGGCATTTCGGCAGTTTCACCACCGACCAATGCACAGCCAGCAAGCTCACAACCTTTAGCAATACCTGTCACTACATTTGCAGCCACATCAACATTCAAATGACCCGTTGCATAATAGTCCAGGAAGAACAATGGTTCAGCACCACAAACCAGCAGATCATTGACACACATTGCCACCAAATCTTGACCAATGGTATCGTGACGATTGAGATTCAGTGCCAAACGTAATTTAGTCCCTACGCCATCTGTTCCTGAAACCAATACAGGTTCTTCATAACCTTTTGGAATTTTGCATAGGGCACCAAAGCCACCTAAACCGCCCATGACTTCAGGACGAGTGGTACGCTTAGCGGCAGATTTGATACGATCGACCAGTGCGTCGCCCGCTTCAATGTCGACCCCCGCATCTTTATAGCTTAAACCAGTATTTGGGGTAGAAGTTGAGTTGCTCATAGTGAAGTCTCCGCATTGGCGGCAGATTATAACCCGAATATACGAAACTCTTCTGTTATTTATGCCCGAAAATGCTATCTTTATTAAAAATTTTTTCCATTTATAACGATTACACCAAGAAAGGCTAGATTTTATGCAAGATCAGGTATTGCGTCGTATCTTTATTCTCGCGGGACTCGCACTACTACTCTGGGTATTATATCTGTTGAAGCCAGTGGTATTGCCATTTGTAGGGGCATTCTTTATTGCCTATCTGTTTAGTCCGCTTGTTGACACACTTGTAAAGTTTAGACTGCCACGTTGGTTGGCCATTAGTGTTGTATTTGTTGGGATTGGTATTACTTTAACCGTAGTTTTATGGTTTCTTGTGCCACTGGTATGGGAACAATTAATTTACGCCCGTGACAGTATTCCAGCAGGGATTCATTGGATTAACTCAACCTTTCTGCCTTGGGTATCCAAAACCTTTAATGTTATTCCAATGGAACTGGATACCGAACAAATTTCCAAAACGATCATGGAATATGTCCAGACCAATTATAGTGCGGATAGTATTCAAACCATGTTGCTACGTCTAGCTCAATCAGGTCTGAATTTTATTCAACTGGGCGGGGTGGTGATTTTAATTCCAATAATTTCATTCTATTTCCTTCTTGATTGGGAAAGAATGTTGCAAAGCTTTAGACGCTTGATTCCTCGGCCTTACGAAGCATCGACCTTGAGAATTGTGGGTGAATGTCACAGTGTATTGGGTGCATTTGTGAAAGGGCAGTTTCTGGTGATGTTATTACTGGGAATTGTATATGCTGTTGGATTGCAGTTGATTGGGCTGGAGGTTGGCCTGATTATTGGGATGATCGCTGGTTTGGCGAGTATCATTCCTTATCTAGGTTTTGCGGTTGGTATTATTGCAGCGGTTGTTGCCACCTTGTTCCAATTTGGATTGGACTGGACACAGCTTCTCTTGGTGGGTGTTGTGTTCATGATTGGACAAATGGTTGAAGGATATATTCTGCAACCTTTCTTGTTGGGCGATAAAATTGGTTTATCTCCAGTTGCGGTGGTGTTTGCAGTATTAGCTGGCGCACAACTGGGTGGTTTCCTTGGGATGTTGATTGCATTACCTGTCGCAGCAGTGATTGTGGTGTTGTTAAAGCATGCGCGTGACAATTACGAAAAAAGCCGTCTTTATGGGTTACCGATTGAGATGAGTATTTCCCAGGGTGAAATTCAGCACATCAATGTTGATGCGGGTGATGTAGAACTTGATATTGAAATGAAAAACTCTCAAGATACAGGCACTTCAAATTCAAATGACTTTAAGTAATTGGGGAATATATTAACGATATGCGTCAACTGCAACTGGATATAGAACCACAACTGGATGCCCGAATCAGCGATTTTTCAGGTCCAGGTTGGGGAAATGTGGTTGATGCGGTCCGACAGTTACATGCAGGCTTGGTCAGCCGATTTTATGTCTATGGCGGAGCTGGAACAGGCAAGAGCCATTTGCTGTCTGCAATTTGTGATTCATATCTGGAATTAGGCCGCCGAGCAATAAAAGTATCTTTGCTGGAACTATTGGATGCGCCTATAGAGGCCATTACCTCTTTAGAGTTTTACGAATTGGTTGCTTTAGATGATATTGATGCAATCAGTGGGGTCCCTCATTGGCAGAAAGCAGTTTTCCATTTAATCAATAATCATGAAGGGCAACTGGTATTTTCTTCCCGTGTGGCACCTATTGAATTAAAACTTGAACTACCTGATTTGCAGTCCAGACTAACGCAGGCGGTAAGCGTAAAAGTTCCAAATGGAAGTTCATATGCAGACCGACAAGCCTTACTTCAGTCTGTTATGATAAGACGGGGTATTCATTTTGATCAGCAAATCGTTGACTATTTATTGAATAATGGCCCGCATCAAGCGTCAGTATTGTTACAAACGCTGGCCCAACTTGAAAAAATGCTAAAAGGCGAAAAAACCAGGCTTTCCAATATGACACTCAAGCAAATCTATGCATTGATTGATGAATATCGTCAATAATTTGACATCCTCCCCGACC
>NZ_DDAH01000173.1:5250-29879 GCF_002333245.1 Acinetobacter sp. UBA2063 | reverse complement strand
TTTTCAACTAAGTAATAAAAAAGGTGGGAAATCTGAAAAAATTTCATTAAATAATAACACTACTATTAAAGATTTATTTACTCTTAAAACTGAAACAAATTCCACTGGTTTCCAAGTTTTTATAGATGATATTGAGTTATTTAGGCCTATTAAATTTACTCAGCTACCCTCTACTCAAGCCATCGTAAAAGAACCAATACTATTTATTGGTTCAGCAAAACCAGACTTAAGTAGGTATGAACCAAATATTACTGGTGGAGAATTATCCTTTGATGCTTATATTTTATGGTGTCCAAAAGTAATTCCCAAAGAGCATAATGGAGTTATTCTTAGAATAAATAATGCTTCTGGTATTCTATTTGATACTACGTTTATGAAGTATCAAGTTTCAGAATATACAATTCGAGGATAGTTAACAGCTGAGATTTTTTTAAATGAAGGTTTAGATTCAGCATTAAATATTGATAGAGAATCATTTAATATATCACATCCACACTATCAAATTATTATGCGTTGGCTTCACGATGCTTTAAGGCAAGTTATTAGTAAATATAAAGAAATTAAAAGAGAAAAACGACTTCAAAACTCAGAAACTTTGACTAATTTTCGTAGTCAATCATTATCCGATTTGGTCATTGCTACTGCTAGTAAACAAGGTAAAGAAATTGATGAAATTAGACCCGTTGAATTTGTTTCAAATAATGAAATTAAAATTGATAGTTATGTAATAGATCAGAATGAATTCTCAAGATGGGTTGGTGATGAAAGACCTAATCCGCGCCAAGAAGCATTAAAGGAAAAAGTATCAGCTATTATTCAAGTTCTTGACTCTTTTGATTTACTCGATAGTTTATCGGCTGATGATAGAAAAACCATATTTGAAATGATTTCTAAAGTTTTAAATGTAGATTGAGAGTAGCGAAAATGAAATTTGATGATTTTGATACTACATTTGATGATTTTGGAACACCTGAAGAAACCACAAAAAATGTCATTGAAAAAAAAGAGTTTTTACCATGGCATAAACCAAGAAAACAGTGGATTCGCCACAAACAATGGTGGACTCAAATTGATGAGCATATTGTAAAAAAATTAAAACCTGGCATAGATACTATTAAGTATTTTGGATTACCAGGTAATGATTTATTGGATATTCGTTTTTTTCAGCAAAAATTGCCATCACTTCAAAAAAAGATTTGTTTGTTTGGTTTGATTAACACTGAAATAGGTTGGTCATCTGCACAAACTCAACTTAGTAAAATTATGGATTTAGATGGAGTTGATAAAAGCTCTAAAGTTGAGCAACTAAATTTTGACTATCTTGAAAATACTTCATCCATTGCATTTGATAAGTTAATGGAGTTTGGCTGCTTCGATGTAGTAAATTTGGATTTTTGTGAAAATGTTATCCCTAATGCTACTGAGAACCGTTTAAAAGCTTTGCACAACTTTATGGAGTATCAATTTCAAAAAATTTCAGAAAACTGGGTACTATTTATCACTACAAGATCATCAAAGGACACTACAAATTCAGGACTCTATGAAGAACTAGTTGCCTGTATTGATGAGAATTTAAGTGAGGTAATTTATTTCCAAGAGTTTATTAGGGTTTTTTCCAGTATTCTTTTGAATAATAATTCGATTGTTAGATCTGATTTAGAAAATCAAAAGCATATTAATATGCTTGTTGTTGGTTTAATGAATTGGCTTGTTAAAACTGCACACAACAGACATTTTAAAGTAAAATTGAGTAACGTAGTTCGTTACGATATTACTGGCGAGAACACTAATGATATGATGTCTATGTGTTTTGTCTTTACACGTGTCATGAACTTTCCGAATGCTAATCCACCTCTTCCCACCAAAGCTGAACAAGCCAAGAATTCTTTAAATAAACTAGCCAATATTAGCAATTTAGATGACATAATGATCAGTGGTGGCATCAATTATTATGCCCAATTCGTTAAAGAACAAATCGATCTTTTAAAAGAGGCTGGTTATCACACTGATGATTATTTAAATCAGATATGTACTAATGACTTGGCGAAACTACAAACAACTGCTGAGCAACTCAATAGTATTATGGAAGCAATAGAACAACCTCAACAGTTAATCTCAGCTGAAATCATGAGTAGTGATAATGCATAATATTCCTGGACTTCTTCAACCTTGTCCTTTAAATTACTTATGTTTGGTTATGAAGTAAAGTTATGCACTTTATAGATTTATTTGCAGGTTGTGGCGGGCTTTCCTTAGGACTTCTTCAGGCAGGTCTTACAGGTACTTTTGCTATAGAAAAAAATCCAGATGCATTTAAATCTTTAAAATTCAACTTGATTGATGGAACAAGTTCTAAACAATATCAGTGGAATCAACAAGATCTACCTATTCAACCTTATGACATACACAATCTTATATTAGAAAAATCTCATCTTCTAGCAGAATTAGGTCGTACTAAATCTATTGATTTAATTGCTGGAGGCCCTCCTTGCCAAGGTTTCTCAACTGCTGGACGTAGAGATCCCAATGATCCAAGAAGTACACTAGTATATGATTATCTGAAAGTAGTTTCTTTAGTACGTCCTAAGATTATTTTAATGGAAAATGTTAAAGGAATAACATATAAAATTAAAGATCAACCAGCCACCGCTAATAGCATCAAAAGTAACTTAGCAGAACTGGGCTATCTGCCAATAACATTTATTGAAGATTCTTCTGTATGGGGAGTCCCTCAACATCGGATTCGATTCATATTATTTGGTATTAATATTGAAGAGATAATTGGAGTCAATCCATCTTTATCTAAAAAACAAATATTAGAGTTCAGTAAAAAAGTAACTCCCTTATTTGAAGAGAAATTTAATCTATTTGCTAAAAACTTTAAAGCTAATAAAAATTTGCCGATCAAAGTTTCTGCTCAAGAAGCTATTGCTGATTTAAAAACGTTAAGCAAATATAACCGTGCTTATAAATTAAAAAATGTCACTGATATTCCAAGTGATAGGTTCTTACAAATATCTAGTACGCATTGTCCTCAAAATTTAAATAGAAGTTATATTGATTTAATGAGAAAAGGTCTTAGTCAAGATTTTTTACCTACTGGTCTGAGATTAGCCAACCATACCCCGATAATAAAAGCAAAATTTAAACGAATTTTAAAAGACCTAAATAGCCCTTATTTATCTGAAAAATATAAATTAAGAAGAATGAGGACTTTACCAAAAGATTATGTATTAGATACTTTCAATACAAAAAAACAGATTACTAAAGTTTTAGATGCATCGGAATGCGCTCCCACCATCACAACTTTGCCAGATGATTTATTACACTATGATGAACCACGTATCTTAACTGTCCGAGAATGCGCTCGTTTGCAATCCTTTCCTGATTGGTTCGAATTTCATGGTCCTTATACAACTGGTGGGGATAGAAGAAAAGTAAGTTGCCCTAAATACACTCAAGTCGGCAATGCGATTCCCCCATTAATGGCAGAGGGTATAGGGTTATTTTTATTAAATGAATTTAATAATATTTGTCATGAGCTAAAACTAGAATTACTTAATTATCAGAAAGAAATAATTAAAAATCAAGGTAGTAATTTAGATGGTAAAGTTTCTAAAGCACTTGCCAATTCGTAAATTTTTTCCAAAGTGGGATTAACCTCACCTCTTTCAATCCGTCCCAAATAGCTTCGATCCATATTACAGAGCAATGCCAATTGTTCTTGTGACATGTTTTTTTCTTTTCTGTATTTGCGAACCAATTGGCCAAATTGAATAGTAAGTTCTGACATAAACATTCAAATGCTTAAAAAACAGAACTATCACTATTTGAGGATTATATATCCACGGATTATAATCCTCTTTTTAAGTTTTCTAGCCTTTCTCCATGAAACAAATTGCTTCTCCTATCTTTCAATCTTTTCTAGAACTTCTTTCCCACAACCAAATTGATGGATGGACATCAAACAAAATTTGGAACAACTTGAATCTTTCAAAAGATGAAAAGGAACGAATCAACCAACAGCAACTTTATAGGCTTCTGAGAAAAATGGTACAACAAGGACACTTAGTTAAACATATTCATTCTGACAATCCAAGGCTTTCAACATTTGTTGAAACAGAAAGCATGTATGAATTTAGAAAACAATTTGATTTAGCAATTGTTAAAACTGATTCAAAAAAACTTAATTTCAAGACTAATGAATTAAAAGAAAAGCAAAAGATTTATGAAAATCAAATCAAAGCTTCTGAACAAGCACTGATAGACTTTCCAGAACTAAAAACTGAAATATTAAGAAGAAAAAACCAATTACTTCAAAATATTGAAAAACTGAAAGCTTACACCGACTTTCTAACATCATTGATATAATATGAAAATAAATAGAACGAGCCTAAACTTTCATTTCAGTATGAAACTTTATTACTCGATGAAAAGTAAAAATGGAAGAAATGATAAAGCTGAGTATGAAACTTTATTTTTTCTTCCATTCATTACGAAGTAGAAATATCAATAAGATAGGTTAGGATCAGTATGAAACTTTATTACTCTCGTACAGTTCGCCTTTCTTCTACCCTTTACCATCATTTTCAACTATAAATAAAGAATTTAAAAAATTTATTTTATGCCACATAACGACTATTTTTATGATTTAGCAAAATAATTGAATTCAGGATTACCGCACCTAAAATAGAAATTAAAACCAGTTTCCAGTCCACAAAAAACAGTGATGTTAATAAGATCGCCACATCAATTCCCATCTGTACCTTTCCAGCTGGAATCTTGAAATGTTCCTGCAAATACAGCGCAAGCAGGTTGATGCCACCCAGACTTGAACGATGCCGAAACAGGATCAGGAAACTTACCCCCATTAGCACATTGGCAAAAATCGTGGCATAGATTGGATTGACCTCTGACAACTGAAAGAAATGGGGAATGGTTTCTGTAAACCCAGCCAGTAATGCCACCGCGACAAAGGTTTTCACCACAAGGGCAATACCCATCTTTTTATAGGCAAAATAGTAAAATGGAATGTTGATCAAGAAAAATAAGATGCCAAACTTGATGTCAGTGATGTAGTGAATCAACAACGACAATCCTGCCGTTCCACCTGTCATAATGCCTGCCTGCTGCAACAGGGTCATGGCAAACGATAAAATAAATGTTCCAATCAACATCGCCAGAGCGTCCTCCACTCTTGAGTGTTGGTCTACCACAGGCACGGCTGGGCTTAGCAAAGATACATGTTGATCAGTACTCATAACGGTATAACTCAAGAAAGAAGACAACAGCAGGGAGAGCATCCTGAATGTGGATGCGGATTGATATATTTGATCATTTTTATAGTTTTTACGCAATTTATTATTATATTTTTATCATAAATGCAATTTATAATTAAAATAACACATTAAAATACAAAAAGTTTGCGCTGTGATAACGTTATCTTGACTGGCATTATAAGGGTAGCAAAGTATTTATTATTTAATCGCAATGCCATTTTCCTTTAATTTTTCTAAAACAATAGATGTATTTAAATTACTGACTCCAAAGTTACTGGATGACAAAGTACCAATTAATTTCACCATTTCATCCAAACTCTTGACCGCAACTTTAAGTACAAAATCATAACTGCCTGTGAGTTTATGAATATCTTTAACTGCGGGCTCATGCAAAAGAAACTCAACAAAACGATCATGGGTTGCATCATTATAATTCTGCAATTTCACCTCAATAATCCCCATAATCGGCGTTGGGTCAGCATCCAGGGCAATCTGCGCATAATAGCCTGTGATAATTTTCTTCTGTTCGAGGTTAATCCGACGGCGTGAACACTGGGAAGTAGACAAGCCCACCAACTCAGCGAGTTGCTGATTGGCCAAACGTCCATTAAGCTGGAGGTGATGAATAATTTTGCGGTCAAAATTATCTATTTCTTCAGTCATAACACCCTCTATTACTATTCTAGTCCGCAAATACAATAAGGCATTTACTCGTGAACAAAAGTTTACGTTTTTAGCATGGCCGTCACAAGCCTAGGCAAGCAGGTTGGATGACTGTATCCGCTGAACCCCCTGCCCAGACATTTCCTGCCAGGCCTTTTGCAGTGAGCCATTCAAGTCAATCGCCTTACAGGCATCCTCAACCACATAGGTTTTAAAGCCAAAATGTACAGCATCCAAAGCCGTCCATGCCACACAGAAGTCCGTGGCAATTCCAACAATATAAACGGTATCCACCTGATGTTCCTTTAAATAGCCATTGAGACCTGTGGGTGTCTTGCGATCAGCCTCCATAAAGGCGGAATAGCTATCAATATCTGGATGAAAGCCCTTACGGATAATCAACTGCGCGGCTGGAATATTGAGGCTCGGATGAAATTCAGCATCATGGCTGCCCTGCACACAGTGTTTTGGCCATAGCACCTGCGTACCATAAGCCAGTTCAACCGTTTCAAAGGGCACTTTATCCTTATGGTTTTCCGCAAAGGAAATATGCTGTTCAGGATGCCAGTCCTGTGTCAGCACAACCGTATCGAACTGCTGCGCCAACTGATTAATCAATGGAATAATCTGGTCCGCATCGGCGACCGCCAGATTACCGCCAGGCGTAAAGCCATTTTGGACATCGACCACGATCAATGCGCTATGTCTGGAATGTTTCTGCATTTTATAATTCAACCTTAAGCTGCTGTTTTTACCTTACCCTGCTGCTGACTTTACCGCCACTGTTCTCTGAATTTTTATCGAGATGAATTAAAGTTTTCCACAGTTTGACTAAAGCATATTGTTCTTATGCGCTCGATCAGTCATAATTTGCATAATTGTCATTCAACCAAGCTCATTGCTGAATGACCAATCAAAATACTGCAACCATCCATTATTTCGTTTTTTATTCACTTCAAATTCGGATGGGAAAATAGGATATTTTTTTAAAATGACTCAGCTAGCACAGAATATTCAAGGCTCAATTGTCGCAATCGTTACCCCTATGTTTGAAGATGGTGGTGTGGATTGGAAGAGTCTTGAGAAGCTTGTTGAGTGGCACATCCAGCAAGGCACACATAGCATTGTCGCTGTCGGCACAACAGGCGAAGCCTCAACTTTGAGCATGGAAGAACATATCAAGGTCATTCAGGAAGTGATCCGTGTTGCCAATAAACGCATTCCGATCATTGCTGGAACAGGTGCGAATTCGACACGTGAAGCGATTGAACTGACTCAGGCAGCCAAAGATGTTGGCGCTGATGCAGCGCTTTTGGTCACGCCTTACTATAATAAACCGACACAGGAAGGCTTATACCAGCACTATAAAGCCATTGCTGAAGCGGTTGAAATTCCACAGATTCTTTACAATGTTCCAGGCCGTACTGGTGTCGACATGCAAAATGAGACAGTGATCCGCCTTGCTGATGTCAAGAACATCGTCGGCATTAAGGATGCAACGGGTGACATTCCTCGTGGCAAGGCACTTATTGACGGTCTAAATGGCAAGATCGCCGTTTATTCAGGTGATGACGCAACCGCATGGGAACTGATTCTGCTGGGTGCCAAAGGCAATATTTCCGTCACCGCAAATGTTGCACCTAAGCAAATGAGTGAAGTGTGTGAGGCCGCACTGGCGGGAGAACAGGCGAAAGCGCAAGACCTGAATCAGCAAATTGCAAATCTACACAATATTTTGTTTTGCGAATCAAACCCAATTCCTGTGAAATGGGCGTTGCATGAGATGGGCTACATAGGTACAGGCATTCGCCTGCCTTTGACCCCGCTTGCGGAACAATATCGTGAACCTCTTCGCAATGGTTTAAAAGTTGCGGGAATTATCTAATACGAGCAATTTATGATGCAATTACGTCTTGGTGTTGTCCTGGTCATTTCAGCTTTAAGTTTGGCTGGTTGTGGTCGTTTTGCCCTCAATAATCATTCTTTAGATTATAAAAAAGCGCAAGCGCTTGAACCACTCAAGTTCCCTGAGAATGCAACGGTAAGACCATTTACGCCATTGNNAACCATTCTCTGGATTATAAAAAGGCGCAGGCACTTGAACCCCTCAAATTCCCTGACAATGCAACGGTCAGACCATTTACACCATTGTATCCAGCTCCTACGGTTGACGCGCTTGCCATCGAGCATGCGCCAAATTTTGTAAACAAGACGGGCAACCGTTATGCGCTTCCCCGTCCAGAGGCAATGCAGAGTTCAGGCAATCCTGCTGCAAGCACAACTGCGACTTTAGGTCGTCCACAACTGGTGATGGATGGCAACAAGAATCCACTGCTTAAGGTAGATGGACCAACCGCAACCGCCTGGCAGTATACCTTTGCAACCTTGAGCAGCCTCAACTACAAGGTGGTTTCACAGGCGGAGAATGGTTATGAGGCAACCATCAAGGTAGGCGACCAGAACTACCTGCTCAAGCTCTCTGCCGTAGGCACAAGCAACACTGTTGCCCTGTTTAAACTTGACACCACCTTTGCAGACCAAGCCACGGCAACGGAAGTGTTAACCCAGATTTACCAAAATTGGCCAGCCTAGTGGTTGACTAGGCATTTTCTAAATAAAGGTTCCCCCATGTTAAAACAAACCTTGCTCTATACTGGTAAAGCAAAATCTGTCTATGAAACAGATCATGCTGACCACCTGATTTTAGTCTTTCGTGATGATGCCTCTGCGTTCAATGGCGAAAAAATCGAACAACTAGATCGTAAAGGCAAGGTCAACAACCGTTTTAACGCCTTTATCATGGAAAAACTGGCTGAAGCTGGCATTGAGACGCATTTTGAAAAACTGCTTTCTCCAACTGAAGTGCTGGTTAAGAAACTCCAGATGATTCCAGTTGAATGTGTGATTCGTAACTATGCTGCGGGTTCACTGTGCCGTCGCTTGGGTGTTGAGGAAGGCAAGGAACTGACGCCACCAACTTTCGAATTGTTCTTTAAGGACGATGCGCTTGGCGATCCAATGGTGAACGAGTCTCAGGCGATTGCCTTGGGTTGGGCGAATGCTGAACAGCTTGAAAAAATGAAAGAGCTGACTTATCAGGTGAATGATGTGCTTAAAGCATTGTTCGACGCGGGCAACATGATTCTGGTTGACTTTAAACTTGAGTTTGGTGTGTTCCATGACCGTATTGTACTGGGTGATGAGTTCTCTCCAGACGGTTGCCGTTTATGGGATAAAGACACCAAGAAAAAACTAGATAAAGACCGTTTCCGTCAGGGTTTAGGTGGTGTAGTTGAGGCCTATGAAGAAGTTGCTGCACGTTTGGGCATCAACCTAGATGATATCTAAGCTTTTATAGAGCTTAAGTTTTCATATAAAAAACCAGCCATTTAGGCTGGTTTTTTTATTATCGGTCAATTGAACCTAGAACCGACTCGCCAATTGGTTTGAAATCTTGATTGCTGCATCATCCACATAACGGCTATACGGATATGCCAGCATAATACTCATGATCACGGTAAAAAGACTTGCCCATAGTCCCGCACCACTCAGGACAAAGAACACAAAAACCGCGCCTGTTCCTGAATAGAAAAATGCCAGCGGCGAGTTGTGCAACTGGGCGAAAAGAGCATATTGCGGAACCGCACTTTCACCAAAATTATGAAGTTGTGGAAAGAATGTCAGCGACAGGTGTGACAACACCACCGCAAGACAGGCAAGGCCCCGTATACTTTCCGCAGCATTAATTTTTTGGGTGGACATTGATGGAACTTTATCATCCGTGATAAACGGCGATGATGCGTTGTTTTATATAAAGTGTCTAGTATCACTATAAAAATATCTGTCCATTTGCCTGCTACATTATAGACCCAGACCAGCTCAGAGTTATTGCTGCTGCTGTTCCTGCTGCCAACGACGTTGCTGCAAACGTTCGCCCTCAACTTCACGCTTGTTTCTGGCAGATTCATACAGCTTAGTGCCTTTTAACTCAGGCGGCAGATATTCCTGCATCACAAAATGCTCTGGGAAATTATGTGGATACAGATAATCCACGCCATAGCCCTGCTGTTTCATCAACTTGGTCGGTGCATTGCGTAAATGCAAAGGCACAGGCAAATTCGCTGTTTTTTCTGCCAGTTCCAGCGCGCGATTGATGGCTAAATAGGTACTGTTACTTTTCGGGCTGGTGGCCAAATACACCGCACATTGCCCCAGAATAATCCGAGCTTCTGGCATACCCACCGCCTGTACTGAACGAAAACATTCGCCTGCCAGCAACAAGGCATTGGGATTGGAATTACCAATATCTTCTGAAGCGGCAATCAACATGCGACGGGCGATAAACACAGGGTCTTCGCCCCCCTTGAGCATGCGAGCCATCCAGTACAATGTTGCATCTGGATCACTGCCCCGAATCGACTTGATAAAGGCTGAAACCAAATCATAATGCTGCTCACCTGATTTGTCATAACGTGCAATATTCTGCTGCGCCACTTTGACCACGATGGCATTGGTGACAATATTTTCAATATCAGGTTCAAAGGTACTGGCGATTAGGTCAATCAGATTCAGTGCCTTACGGGCATCTCCCGCAGCAAATTGAATCAGCGCATCATATTCCTCAATCTGGATATGTCGTTGCCTTAAAAATGAATCAGTTTGAACCGCCCTATTGATCAGGGTTTGAATCGCATCAGCATCCAAACTATTTAAGGTATAAACCTGACAACGAGAGAGCAAAGCACTATTCACTTCAAAGGATGGATTTTCAGTGGTGGCCCCAATCAGGGTAATTTTGCCTTTCTCCACCGCACCCAGCAAGGCGTCCTGCTGCGACTTATTAAAACGGTGAATCTCGTCAATAAACACCACAGGCGTGAGCAGATCACCACTTTCAGCAATCACTTCACGCAGTTCTTTCACGCCTGTATTCAATGCAGATAGGCTAATAAAAGGACGGTCCACCGCCTGCGCCAATAACAAGGCAATCGTGGTTTTACCCACCCCTGGCGGCCCCCAGAAAATAATCGATGGCAGATGTCCCTGATCAATCATCTGACGCAAGGGTGCATGTTCACCCAGCAAATGATCCTGCCCGATGATTTCGGATAAATCACGGGGACGTAAGCGTTCAGGGAGTGGAATATGCGTATCTGACATCATCAAGGGCTTTCTGCTGTTTTATCCTAGTCTATTGCGTCTGGCGCAAATCTACAATTTGAATCTGCATGCACTGCGTCATTCTATTGCGCACTGCTTGCTTCAATGAGCTGCTGCACCACTTCATAGCTGGCTTTAATCCTTGCCTCATTGGGGAAATTGGTATTGGCAAGCATCACGAGGCCAATTTTTTGCTGGGGAATAAAGGCGACATAAGCAGCAAAGCCATTGGTGGCACCTGTTTTAACTGCTGCACATTGATATGGGCATCCAGAAATTTGAGCATATCTGAGCTGGTGCTTTTTATGTCATCAGCTTCAGCATCAAACATGCCTGCTGACACTCGAATCGGCTGATCATTTTTATAGCCTCATGCATATTGCGATTGCTGCTGTTCAGGTACATGAATAACTGATGCCACGCACCTAGCCTATATGTTGTAAATTTTTAAAAATTCAACCACAACATATTGTGGTGAAAGTGCCTAAAAATGCACTTACTGAGTAACATCAGTAATTAAGTTTATTTGGCACTCAGTTTCAGTAATTTTGCTTTAGGGCCATCTTCAATCACCCAGATTGAACCATCCTGTACCTGATGCAGGCCACGAATACGCTGTTTCATTTCCAGTCGCTGCACTTCCTTAACGGGTTTAGCATTTAGGTCAACCACAATAATCGCCTCGGAGGACAATCCACCAATAAGGGCTTTTTGTTGCCACAAGGGAAATTGATTGCCTGTGTAAATCATCAGGCTGGACGGTGAGATGACAGGTGTCCAGTCAATCTCAGGTGCCTTAAATTCTGGATGGGTATGATGGTCAGGAATCGGCAAGCCTGAATAATGATCACCATTGGAGACAATCGGATAGCCATAATTTTCTCCTTTAACGATACGATTTAGCTCATCACCGCCTTTTGGCCCCATCTCCACCACCCAAAGCTGCCCCTGCGGATCAAAGGCCATGCCCAGTGGATTACGATGACCCAGTGACCAAATTTGCGCCGTGACACCGCCTTGCTGGATAAATGGATTATCTTTGACTGGCGTAGCATCGTCATTTAGACGCAGAACCTTACCTAGATTGCTTTGCATATCCTGAGCAGGATCAAATTTTTGTCGCTCGCCTGAACTGACCCATAATTTTCCATCAGGCCCAAACATCATCCGATGGCCGTAATGCCCCTGCCCTGAGACTTTCGGCACTTGTTGCCAGATGGTTTTTAAATCGGTCAGTTTTGGCTGTGCAGGATTGGATAAATCCAGCTTTGCCCGTGAAATTTCCGCTCCATAGCCATCCTGTCCTTTGCTGGCATAACTTAAATACAGCCAGTGATTATTCTGAAAATCAGGATGTAAAATGACATCGCCCAAGCCGCCTTGTCCACCATAACTCACCGCAGGAACACCACTGACATTGACAATACTTTTGGTTTTTGGATCGAATAACTTTAATTGTCCCTTACGTTCTGTGATCAGTAGATGCTGGTCAGGCAAGCTGCTGATGGCCCACGGTTCATTGAACTGGGCAATCGTTTCAACACGATAGCTTTGTGCGATATTGTTTTGGGCACTTGTTTGTGCCGCGTCCTGTTTAGGAGTTCCTGAATTGGTTTCACTGGAACCACAGGCCAGCAAAAATAAAAAACTGCTGCACAGAAAAGGGGTTGCCATCCATTTAATCACTGTCTATCTCCCTGTTTATACGATTTATTTTACGGAGATTAGCCAGTAACAATGCTGTAGAAATGTTGCTTTATGCAATACCAATCGTTAAGTTCATGCTTAACGCACCCAGCGTACAATATAGTCCCCTATCTGTTCCTGATCGACTTCATCTTCGGGAATACAGCGTCCAGCAGCCGATTTCTTCGCCTTGATCACACTCTGGCGTGAGCCTGTGTTCAGGTAATGCCAGGAGGGCAGGTTTTTCCCATCCTTTAAGCGACGGTAAGCACAGCTTGGAGGTAGCCATGAAATGGTCTGCAAGCGTTCTGGTGTGAGTTGGATACAGTCAGGCACCCGTTGCTGGCGGTTTGGATAATCTGAACAGCGTGCCGTTTTACAGTCCAGTAATTTACATGCCACCTTGGTATAGGCCACCTCAGCAGTGTCCTCATCCTCAAGCTTGACCAGACAGCACAAACCACAACCATCGCACAAGGCTTCCCATTCAGTCAGGCTAAGCTGCTCAAGTGGGTAGTGTTTCCAGAAGTTTGGACGGAGCTCAGATGACATAGGCGGTTTTTCAGTTTCAGTTTGAGCTGATTATAACATTGACCAGACTTCTGTTGGGCCAGCGCAGTGATCTGTTCATTAACAATTCTTTAACTATTACACATTCATACCACAGAAACAGTACATTTTATTCAGAAAAGTCAAGATATATTTTAAACATAACGAAAAATTGAGGAGATATTAATATGTTCCGTTGGGCTATTATTTTTGCAGTTATTGCATTAATCGCCAGCTTGTTGGGTTTTGGTGGTGTTGCAGGTTTATCTAAAGACTTTGCTGTGATTTTACTCGTGGTTGCCGTAATTTTGGCAATTGTTGGTTTTATTTCCAGAGGTCGAGTCTAAAAAAATTTTAGAGAGAATAAAAAAGAAGAATTTAATATTCTTCTTTTTTTATTGATAAAAATCATGTTTCTATTTATTTCTTCTCCAGCAAACCATTATTTTTATGTTTTAATCAATGCATTCTAACAATACAGATCAGGACAATAGAATGAACTTTGCCATCCATACCCGTGAAATTGAATATAGCGCTCCAGATGGCGAACGCCTTATTGGCTATTTTGCTGCACCTGTTACAGATGAACCTGTTGCAGGTGTGATTGTTGCACCTGAATGGTGGGGTCGTAATGACTATACAGAACAGCGCGCCCGTGAGTTGGCGGAGCATGGCTTTGCTGCGCTGGCGATTGACATGTATGGCGACAAGAAAGTTACTACGGATGTACCACAAGCCTCAGCATGGATGAACCAGACTTTTGAACAACCAGACACCATTGTCAACCGCGCTCAGGCAGGCCTGAATGCTTTAGCAGCACAACCAGGAGTCAATGCGGAAAAGCTGGCTGCAATTGGTTTCTGTTATGGCGGCAAGGTGGTACTTGATCTGGTACGTTCTGGTGCTGATCTCAAGGCAGTGGCAACGTTCCATGCCGTGTTGGCGACTGGCACTCCAGCAGAGAAAGGTAAGGTGAAAGCTGAGATTCTGGTACTGCATGGCGAGCTCGACAGCATGGTGACACTGGACGATGTGGCAAGCTTCCGTCAGGAAATGCATGACGCAGAAGTGGATCATGAAGTGATTATTTTTGAGGATGCCAAACACGGTTTTAGTAATCCGCTTGCTGATGAACGGGCCAAAGCCAATAATGTTGACTTAGGCTATAACGCCGAGGCTGAACGTCAGGGCCTTGAAGCCATGTATGAGTTACTGGATAGGTATTTAAAATAATCGGTAAATACAAAATTTAGGTTCTCGGAAATAGCTGCTAGTGCAAATCTGAGATCTAAAATTTTGAAAATATTTGCTCGTGCAAAGGCGGCATGGATGCCGCCTGTTTGGCTGCGGCATCAAGGATGTGCCGTCAGCCAAACAAAGGATTTTTGCTTACTTTTCATCCTTGAAAAGTAAGTCCAGCTGAAAGCTTATCCTAAAATTGGAGGAGTACTCGGCATGACTCCATTTAGAAGAAACTATACAGCCTCATAAGCCATACGAAATCAAATATAATTTGCGTAAGCGATGCCTTATTTTTGACGGGTCAAAAGTAACAAAACCCCTCTCCCCATTTCCGCTATACTACCCCTCTGCTTTTGATTGTTCTGATTCATGCCTGATTTTTCATTTTCTGACGCACTCCTGACATGGTACGACCAACATGGTCGCCATAACCTGCCTTGGCAAATTGCCGATAATCCCTACAAGGTCTGGGTCTCAGAAATAATGCTGCAACAAACTCAAGTTAAAACTGTTCTGCAATATTTTGATCGCTTTATTGAAAGATTTCCGACTGTACAGGATTTAGGCCAAGCCAGTTGGGAGGATGTTGCGCCTTATTGGGCAGGTCTAGGCTACTATGCCCGTGCGCGTAACCTGCATAAAGCCGCAGCCATTGTCAGTCAACAAGGTAAATTTCCTGAAACATTAGAACAGTGGATTGAATTACCAGGCATTGGTCGTTCAACTGCTGGTGCGCTGATGTCGCTGGGTTTAAGACAATATGGCGTGATTATGGATGGCAACGTCAAACGGGTATTATCCCGTTTCCTTGCCATCGAAGATGACCTGTCCAAACCGCAAAATGAACGCAAGCTTTGGGAAATTGCCGAGCAACTTTGCCCTGAACAGCGCAACCATGACTATACTCAGGCAATCATGGATTTGGGTGCAACGATTTGTACCCCGAAAAAGCCTTTATGTCTTTACTGCCCGATGCAGCAACATTGTCAGGCCTATCAACAAGGGCTTGAACAGGAACTGCCATTCAAAAAGACCAAGAAACCCGTTCCTGTCAGAACGGCTGATGTGGTTGTGATCCAGTCGGGTGATGAATGGTTTTGGCAACAGCGTGAGGCACATGGGTTATGGGGCGGATTGTATTGCCTGCCGATCATTGAGCAGGCAACCGAATTACAACAGATTGAGCAGCACTTTAAGCTGCAAGCTCAAGTATCATCTTTGCAGATTAGCCATAGTTTCACTCATTTCACATGGGTGCTCAATGAAAAACCGTTCCACGTGGAACATGACCAAAAAGAACAGCTCAGCATTGAACTGAATGGGATATGGCTCAGTCCAGAAGCCGCGATTGCCAAAGGCATTCCAACGGCCATGAAAAAACTGATTACAGCCAAACAAAAGGCCTAAAACCTGCATGCTGTAAATTCGAACGCAAGGAGTTTGTGTGCGTTACCCGATTTGCTATACGGTTCTTGCCATGCTGATGCTAATCTTTTCAGCATGTACCACTGCACCAAAGAAGCCTGCATCCTTGCCAAATGCACAGGTGAACAAACTTAAAATGATGCGTCTGGACAGCCGCCTGCCTGTTCCTGTCAAGGGGATCAGTCGCAATCAATTGCGTGATACCTGGGGTTCGGCACGCAGTCATGGTCGCAGCCATGAAGGCATTGACATCATGGCGGAGCGTGGCACGAAAGTGTATAGTGCTACCGAAGGGTTAGTCGCTGATTTACGTAATAATAATTTAGGTGGTAAGGTCATCTGGATTCTTGGGCCATCTGGTTCTTGGCACTACTATGCCCATTTAGATGGTCATAAACGGGGGCTTAATGTGGGGGATTATGTTCATAAGGGCGACCTCATTGGTTATGTGGGCAATACAGGCAATGCCCGCCACACTGCCCCACATTTACATTATGGTATTTATTTAAATGGCAAAGGGCGTGGTGCAGTCAATCCATACCCATACTTACGTTAGGAACACAGCATGTCAGAAGCATTGATTGAACGACTGGTTAAATTTGCAGAGTCTGGAAATCAACAGAAAATCATCATCAATGGTGCAAGCTATCAAGGCTGGATTATGGAAATTACCGAAGATGCTCTGCTGATTAGCACAGGTTTTGCAGATAAATCAGGCAAGGACTTTTGGCTTAAATTTACTGATTTAACCACAGCGGAATTGTATTATTGGGATACCCGTCAAGATGACTGGGTCACATTCAAACTCTAAATTTTTCCCTGATAATAACAATAGGAAGCATCCAATATGACAATTCAACGCTGTGGCTGGTGTTCCTCTGATCCGCTCTATATCGCCTACCACGATGAAGAATGGGGCAAGCCCGAGCATAATGAAGCACAGCTGTTTGAGATGCTGTGCCTTGAGGGGCAGCAGGCAGGCTTGTCATGGATTACCGTATTGAAAAAACGTGAAAACTACCGCACACATTTCTTTCAATATCCCATCACGCAGATTGCCACCCTCAGCGATGAGCAACTGGAAAATAAGCTTAGTGATGCAGGCCTTATCCGCCATTTAGGTAAATTAAAAGCCATTCGGGATAATGCGATTGCATGGCTCAAGCTTAAGGATGAGGTAGATGATGTCTCCTCTTGGCTTTGGAGTTTTGTCGATCATCAAACACCAAATAATGTTGTGCTGAATTACCGTGATGCACCTGCACAAACCGCAATCAGCCAGAAATTGTCCAAATCCTTAAAAAAACGTGGTTTTAAGTTTGTTGGTCCCACAACTTGTTATGCGTTTATGCAGGCAGTGGGAATGGTTAACGATCACGAAAATCATTGTGAGTTTAAATAATCCATTCTTTATAAAAGGAAAATAATAATGAGTAATAACCAAATTCGTGCTTATGCTGCCATGCAGGCAGGCGAGCAATTGGTTCCTTATCAATTTGATGCAGGTGAATTAAAGCCACATCAGGTTGAAGTTAAAGTTGAATACTGCGGTTTATGTCATTCTGATTTGTCTGTGATCAATAATGAATGGCGTTCATCCGTTTATCCTGCTGTCGCTGGACATGAAATTATTGGCACAATTATCGCATTCGGTTCAGAAGCCAAAGGATTGAAACTTGGTCAACGTGTTGGCATTGGCTGGACAGCTGAAAGTTGCCAAGCATGCGATCCTTGTATTGGTGGTCATCAAGTTTTATGTACGGGTGGCAGCGTTGCGACTATCGTTGGTCATGCGGGTGGCTTTGCAGAAAAAGTTCGCGCAGGTTGGCAATGGGTCATTCCTCTACCAGAGGGTTTGGATCCTGAAAGTGCAGGACCATTGCTTTGTGGCGGCATTACCGTGTTTGATCCTTTACTTAAACATCAGATCCAAGCAACACATCATGTCGGTGTGATTGGGATTGGTGGTTTAGGGCATATGGCCATCAAGTTACTTAAGGCTTGGGGTTGTGAGATTAGTGCATTTAGTTCAAATCCAGACAAAACTGAAGAGCTCAAAGCCATGGGCGCTGACCATGTGGTAAATAGTCGTGATGCTCAAGCGATCAAAGCGCAACGTGGCAAGTTTGATCTATTGCTTAGCACCGTCAATGTAACCCTGAATTGGCAAGCCTATCTCAATACCTTGGCACCGAATGGTAGTATGCATTTCTTGGGGATTACCTTAGAGCCTATTCCAGTTTCTGTAGGTACTATCATGAGTGGAGCGAAATCTGTTACAGCTTCACCAACTGGGTCACCTTTAGCACTGCGCCAATTACTACAATTTGCCGCACGTAAAAATATTGCGCCACAAATTGAGCTATTTCCAATGTCTAAACTCAATGAAGCCATTGAACGACTCCATTCAGGTCAAGCACGTTATCGTATTGTACTTAAAGCAGACTTTGATTAAAGTGAATTCGGTTTAAGCAGCAGATTTTAATTCAATCGGTTTTAAAATCTGCTGAATCCCAGACTTATATCCATTTACAAGCATCAAAGCATATAATGTTAAAGCAGCAAATATTGTAGTCAGTAGCCCTATTTTTGATCTGTGGCGAGTATGTTCAAGATCAAACTGGCTTTTCATCAGATGAAATGGAGCTGCAATCATTCCTCGTTTTCTTAATACTGCACTATCAAAAGCATCCAGGGATTGGGGCGGTGTTGGCAGCGATTGGTTTAATCTTGGTGTTTATCCAGATCAAATTATCCTCCAAGGCAGATTCAACATTACAGCAATGTCCTCAGAGTTAAATACCAATAAAAAAAGCCTGATTGAATCAGGCTTTTTTATTTATTTAAGCAAATCAGGTAGATGTGGCTGCGCATATAATGGATTGTAAATTTCTTTCTTCATCTTCATCAGCATTTGATACGGTTGCTGCTGCACAAACATATTCACAAAACTCAATGGAATCGAACCTGCTGGGTCGGCATAACCAGTAGTCATGACTTTAACCTTATTATTGGCAAGTCTTTGGAACGTCCAATCTCCTGTATATTGATTCAAACGAATCACATCAGGTTGTTCAGGGTAACTATTTTTAATCGCGTTATTCTTAATACTAATACTCCCATCAGCATTTTTATTCATTTTGCCTTTAATGACCAAGTCACGGTCTTTCAAAGGAAATGGGAAATCTAACAGCATATACAGGGTAAATTCCCCTTTCTTTTCATCCCGAGACAAAAGCTGTGCCTTAGCAACATAAGGTACCCATTGTGGTGTGCGTTCAACATCAAGTACTACTGCAACTGCCCGTTCCAAAGGTACATCAAAAGTCGTTTCTGCTTTGTACTGAAAGACAGGATTATTCTCTGTCTGATAGGTCCAGACTTTAATGTTATTGCGGTTTAGGCTGAGTTTGGCTGCGTCTGTTGCAGCCGTGGCTGTCAGGCTGGTGATACTGAGAAGTGCGGCAACAAGATGTTTTTTTTTCATGTCATGCTCAATTTATTTTAATGGTCGTGAGTGCCTGTTTCACCCCTACAAATGGAGGCTCGCCAGGCGCTGGATAGTGCGAAAATTGATGTGTTATACCTGAATATCGTTAAAGCCCAGAACATCTTTCATGTCATATTTACGAGCTTCACGTCCCACTACCCAGGCGGCTGCACGTACTGCGCCTGAAGCAAAGTTCATACGGTTGGTGGCTTTATGGGTGACTTCCACACGCTCCCCTTCACCAATAAACATCACCGTATGCTCACCGACGATGTCACCTCCACGAATGGTTTCAAAACCAATGGTCTGGCGATCACGTGGACCTGTATAGCCCTCACGACCATACACCGCCACTTCCTTGAGGTTACGGCCCAAGGTATCAGCAATTGCCTCACCCATCATAAACGCGGTGCCGGACGGCGCGTCCACCTTATGACGGTGATGTGCCTCAATGATTTCAATATCAACGGTATCACCAAACACTTTTGCCGCCAGTTCCAGTAATTTAATGGAAACGTTTACACCCACAGAATAGTTCGCGGCATACACGACTGGTGTTTGTGTCGCCGTTTCATCCAGAAATGCTTTCTGTTCATCATTCATGCCTGTGGTGCCAATCACCATGGCCACACCCGCTTCACGGCACAGTTTCAAGTGCTGTTCGGTGGCGGCTGGTGCAGTAAAGTCAATCACCACATCACAATCCTTGAGCACTTCACTCAAACTTCCCACCACCTTGATGCCCAGACTTCCCACACCCGCAAGTTCCCCTGCATCTGCACCCACCAAACTGCTTTCTGGACGTTCAACAGCTGCTGCCAGTTGGTAGCCTGCTTGTTGTACTGCTTGAATCAGAATACGCCCCATGCGTCCGCCTGCACCCAAGATTCCAATGCGTGGAGAAGTTGACATAATTTTTTCCCAGTCTTTTATTTAAACAATTCCGCTACTATAGCAAAACTCTGTGCCTACGCTAAAAAATTCCCATAAAAAAACCTGCCGAAGCAGGTTTTTTCAACATCAGTTAAACCAGTCAAAGAATGACTTTTTCTTTGGTGATGAGGCATGACCATCCCCATCAAAAGACGCTTGCAGCTCTTTCAACAATTCACGCTGACGACTGTTTAAATTGACAGGGGTTTCCACCACGATACGGCACAATAAGTCACCGACCATGCTGCTACGTACAGGACGAACACCTTTACCACGTAAGCGGAATAGCTTACCTGTCTGCGTACCTTCTGGGATTTTTAAGCTGACACGACCATCCAGCGTCGGGATTTCGATTTCTTTACCTAATGCAGCATCTGCAATACTGACTGGCACATCCATATACAGGTCTGCACCGTCACGTTGGAAGACTTCATGTTCACGAACTACGACTTCAACGTATAAATCACCCGCCTGACCATCACGAATCGCTTCACCTTTACCTGTTAAGCGAACACGATCGCCATTGTCCACACCTGCAGGAATAGTGACTTCAAGCGTTTGCTGGCGGTCTGCAACGCCTGAACCATGACAGGTGTTACATGGATTCTTGATGATTTTGCCTTGACCGCGGCAAGTACTACAAGTTTGTTGAACCGAGAAGAAACCTTGCTGCATACGTACTTGACCAGCACCATGACAGGTACGACAGGTTTCCACATCATTTGGATTCTTAGAACCTTTACCATCACATGTTTCACACGGCGCTGGTGCAGTAAAAGTAATCGTTTTTTTCACGCCTTTGACTGCTTCTTCAAGCGTCAATTCCATCACATAGCGGAGGTCTGAACCACGGCGCTGGCGTTGTTGCTGGCGACCACCACCACCGAAAGCACTACCAAAAATATCACCAAACTGGCTAAAGATGTCTTCCGCACTAAAACCACCACCGCCACCGAAACCACCCTCAAAGGCACTATGACCAGCACGATCATACATGCTGCGTTTTTCGCCATCAGAAAGTACTTCGTAAGCCTCTGCTGCTTCTTTAAACTTTTCTTCCGCCTGAGCGTTATCTGGGTTACGATCTGGATGATACTTCATCGCCAACTTACGATAGGCTTTTTTAATCTCATCATCACTTGCGGTTTTCGAAACGCCTAAAACCTCATAATAATCACGTTTAGCCATGGTTGGCGATGCTCCTCACGGAATTTATTCAAACTTGAAAAAACAAATAGGCTCTGCTGACATTTTATTTCTAAAGTCAACAAAGCCTTAATAGGGCCTGTACAATACGTTTACAAGAGTGATTGTGATAAAAAAAGCGATAAATTTAGAAAACCGCTTTATTTCTAAAGTATCTGGCAATACCTTTCAGCCATGCATTCAACAGAAATAGCCATGCAATCGAGCTAAACACCACACCCACAACCGTCATGGCGGTCACCCAGAGGGCGCTGTTCCAGACAAAAAAGAACAGTGGAATAAACCACAGGGCAGCAAAGAAAGCCATCAGAATAAACAGCAGCACATTACGCATAATCCACAGTGCATGTGCGTGTATCCATACTTCAGCATTATTCGCAGTCGCAACTTTTCGTGCCAGCAGATACGCAAACACTGCAAACACGATTGTAAATAATGCAAGAAACATGAACACATAAGATATCGCCACATAGCGGCGATGCTGCTCAATACTGTCTTGCCCCATGCTCTAGATCACCTCATTCACCGCATTTTGCCAAAACAGTCATGCAATGAAATTCAATTATTTTTTGGTCTTAAAATATAGGTGCTACTATATTAAAATTTTCAATATTTCGCACCTTTATTCACAAAATAATTACGATAGATGTGTTGCTTTCTTGACCTTAAACCACGCCGCATAGAGTGCAGGCAGGAAAAACAGGGTCAACAGGGTGGCTACAATCAAGCCGCCCATAATCGCAACCGCCATCGGACCAAAGAAAATACTGCGTGATAATGGAATCATCGCAAGTACTGCGGCAAGTGCGGTTAACACAATCGGACGGAAGCGGCGCATGGTGGCACCAATCACCGCGTCCCACGGTTCATGCCCTGCCTGAATGTCCTGCTCAATCTGGTCAATCAGGATCAGCGAGTTACGCATGATCATGCCAGACAGGGCAATGGTTCCGAGCATGGCCACGAAACCAAACGGTTTATTGAACAACAACAGGAACGCCACCACCCCAATCAGGCCAAGCGGTGCGGTCAGCAAGACGATGGTCGCGCGAGACATGCTACGCAACTGAATCATCAACAGGGTCATGACCACCGCAAGGAACAGTGGCATACCTGCATTCACAGAATTTTGACCTTTGGCCGACTCCTCAACTGTACCACCCACCTCAAGTAAATAGCCATTTGGTAAATCGGCACGTAGAGTCTGCATCTTTTCCGCCAATTGCTGAACCACTGTTGCAGGTTGTAAATGGGTACGAATATCCGCGCGAACGGTAATCGTCGGTAAACGATTACGATGCCAAATTAAACCTTCTTCAAAACGTGACTCAATTTTTGCTATTTGTGCTAGAGGTACAGTGGTTCCTTTGGTGGTTGGCACGGCTAAATTTGCTAACGAAGCCACTTCGACACGTTCTGACTTATCACCACGTAAACGAATTTCAATGAGTTCACGTTTTTCACGATATTGATTCATCACCGCGCCTGTCACTGAGGCATTGAGGAAATTGGCCAGATCAACACTGGAAACGCCCATTTGACGCGCACGGTCCTGATCAATCTCAATGGCAATAATCTTGCTTGGTTCACCCCAGTCCAGATGTACATTAGTGGTGTTTGGGTCTTCGCTCAGCACTTTAGCCACTTTCTGAGCCTCTGCCCGAACCGTCGCCAAATCTTCACCTGAGACCCGATATTGCAATGGATAACCCACAGGAGGGCCATTTTCCAATAAGGACACACGGGTACGCACCTGAGGCAACAACTGCTTAATTTGTGTCTCTAAAGAACGGCGGATTTCATCACGGTCATCCAGAGAAGAAGCCAAGACCACAAACTGGGCAAAGCTGGCCTGTGGCAATTGTTGATCTAAAGGCAGATAGAAACGTGGTGAACCTGTGCCGACATAAGCGACATAATTATCAATCCCTTTTTGTTTGGATAGGAATTGTTCTACCTTATGTACTGCTTGTTCTGTCGCCGTTAGGGAAGCCCCTTCTTCCAGCTTTAAATCCACTAAAATTTCAGCACGATTCGATGGGGGGAAGAATTGTTGCGGTACCAACTTAAACATCGCAACAGACAACACAAAGATACCCACCGTAATAGCAATTACCGTTTTACGATAGGTAATACAGATTTCCACCACATTACGGAAAGACTGGTAAAACCTGGATTGATAAGGATCGTGATGCGTTCCATGTGCCTCGACCACAGGCTCAGGTTGCTTACGCAGTCGCGCCCATAGGCGCAGATACCATGCCGCTTTCTGCTGTTGTTTGGTGAAGTCAGGCAGTAGCTTCTCACCCAGATAAGGTACAAACAATACCGCCGCAATCCACGACACAATCAGGGCAATGGTGACTACCTGGAAAATGGAACGAGTATATTCACCTGTTCCTGATTGGGCCGTGGCAATCGGCAGGAAGCCTGCCGCGGTGATCAAGGTTCCTGTGAGCATTGGAAAGGCGGTGGTTTGCCAAGCAAAGCCTGCGGCCTTGAGTCGACTATAACCTTGCTCCATTTTGATCGCCATCATTTCCACGGCGATAATGGCATCATCAACCAACAAACCTAGGGCCAGAATCAATGCGCCTAATGAGATTTTATGTAAGCCAACGTCAAATAAACTCATCCCAGCAAAGGTCATTGCTAAAACCAATGGAATCGACAATGCAACAACAAGCCCTGTACGAAAACCGAGTGAGAAGAAACTGACCAATAAAACGATAATGACCGCTTCAGCTAAAACTTTTAAAAACTCTTGAATACTACGTTGTACTGCAACAGGTTGGTCTGAAACTTTTTGCAGTTTCATGCCCAAAGGTAAGCTTTTTTGTAGACTGTTAAATTCAGTTTCAAGGTTTTTACCCAATGCAATGATGTCCCCACCTTTACGCATGGACACCGCAATGCCAATCCCATTTTCGCCCATAAAACGCATACGTGGCTGCGCAGGCTCACTAAAGCCACGATAGACATCAGCAACATCACCA
>NZ_DDAH01000173.1:0-5152 GCF_002333245.1 Acinetobacter sp. UBA2063 | reverse complement strand
ACCAAGTTGAATGGTTTTATCACCCACCAATAACGGCATTTTTTTAAGGTCATCAACACTATGTAAGTGTCCGCTAACTCGGATTTGAATACGGTCTGTGCCTGTTTCAAAGAAGCCCGCACCTGCCATGTCATTCTGCTTTTGAATCGCTTCCTGAATGGCTGTGACAGGGACACCAAGCTGCACCGCCTTAGTATTGGACAGTTCAATCCAGATTTTCTGGTCTTGTAGACCAACAAGATTCACCTTGCTAACATCCTTGACCCGTTGCAATTGTAGTTGCAAACGATCGGCATATTCTTTCATTACCGCATAGTCAAAATCTTTGCCCGTCAGTACATAGATATTGCCGAAGGTATCGCCGAACTCATCATTAAAGAACGGCCCCTGCACACCGCTTGGCAGTTGCGAGCGAATGTCATTGACCTTTTTACGCACGTTATACCAAACATCAGGAATTTCACTGGAACGATAAGAATCCTTGGCGATAAATGTCACCATAGATTCCCCAGGCCGTGAATATGCCCGAATATTTTCATATTGCCCTGTGGTCATCAGTTCTTTTTCAATACGATCTGTCACCAGGGTTGCAACCTCCTGAGCCGTTGCTCCTGGCCAATAGGTCTGCACCACCATCACTTTAAAGGTAAATGGCGGGTCTTCGCTCTGTGACAGCTTGGAATAGGACATCACCCCAACAATGCCAAGTAACAGCATAAAATACAGAACAATGCCCTTATTCTTCAGCGCCCATTCTGAAAGGTTAAATTTCATGATCAGGCTCCCGCTTTTACCGTGACTTCACGATTATCACGGTCTACAGGATGAATCTTTTGCTGATCACGCAACAGGTGCACACCACCGACCACAACCCAATCTGAAGCTTTTAGACCTGAAAGAATAGGCACACTGTCACGGCCATAAGTTCCCAAAGTCACAGGAACTTTACGTAAGGTTTGATTGGCATTGACCACCCAGACATAAGCTTGTTGATCATTGGCAGTGACGCTGGATAAAGGCACGCTCAGGACATTGTTTTCATTTGCCACAAAGAACACTCGTGCGCTTTGTCCAAGTTGAATCGTGGACTGTCCCTCAAGCAGGGAGACCTTGACAGTAAATGTACGCGACTGGTCAGCGGCTGGTGAGACCTCACGGACTTTTGCGGCAAAACGTGTATCTGGCTGTGACCATAAGGTGACCCAGGCAGGCTGCCCGACTTTAATGGTACTGACTGCCTGTTCAGGCACACCAAACACCACCTCACGCTCCCCATCAATCGCCAGTTGATAGGCAGCCTGCCCTGCCGCCACCACCTGTCCTGTTTCAATATTGCGTTGGGTAATCACCCCATTTTTATTGGAGACCAACTGGTTATAGCCTGTTTGGTTAGAGGAAACCTCATAGTTTGAACGGGCCTGTTGCAGTGTTGCCTGTGCCGACTCATACTGGTTTTTAATAGCATCAAATTGTGAACGGCTGACCGCATTGACAGGCAAAAGTTGTTGATAACGCTTATATTCTTCCAATGCAATTTTTGCGGCGGCCTGTGCACTGTCCAGTTGGGCTTTGGCCGCATTCATTTGCAACTGGGCATCTTTCACATCCAGTTTTGCCAACACCTGCCCAACCTTAACCCGATCTCCAACATCGGCATAACGTTCGGTAATCTGGCCCCCGACACGGAATGCCAGTGCGGTCTGCTGTCTGGCCTGCACATCACCTGCATAGCTTTTCTGGTCAATATGGTTGCTACTCGGCTGCGTCACCATGACATAAGGAATTTCCTCAGTTCTGGGCACCTCTTTCTGACATGCGCTGAGGATGACACTACTGACAATGACTAACCCCAATATGATACGATTGATCTGATTCATCTATTTTGCGCTCTTATTCAAATTGATTTTTAGGGCGTGATATGGGCATTATCATAAATTGTTTAATTTTTAATTAATATACTCATGAGTACATTAAATAAAAATTAAATCTAGCAACCTGATTTTTTAATTGAATTAAAAGAGAACGATAACGTGCAGACGACCAGTGGTCGTCCCAAAGATTTAGAAAAAAGAGCCAGAATTTTGCAGGCTGCAAAATCTATTTTTCTAAAAATGGGTTATCACGCCACCAGCATGGACCAGATTGCCAAAGAGGCGGCTGTCACCAAACTCACGGTGTACAACCATTTTCAGGACAAGGCCAATCTGTTTACCTGTGCGATTGAGGAGAGCTGTGAGGAGTCCATTCGGGCAAAGCAGTTTGAACTCACACCTGAGTCCGACTTTAGGCAGGCATTGTATTTAATGTGCCAGCGCGCCCTGGGCATTATTTACCTGCCTGAAGCGCTGAAGCTGGATCGGGTGCTGTTTGAACTTGCTGCTGAACAAAGCCCCCTCACCCAGCAGTTTTTTGATGCCTCACACACACGTATGTGTCATGTCTGGTGTGGTTTTTTTGAGCAGGCCATCACACTCAACTTTATTCAGGCAGATGATCCCCTTAAACAGACCGAACTGATTGTGGCACTGATGCTCGGCAGACGCCACCACAAGGTTTTACTGGGCCTGGATTCGGTGCCAACCACGGTTGAAATTGAGCAGATGATTGAACAGGCCATTGAACTTTTTTTGCTTAAATATCAAGCTAAATTTTAAAGAAATTTCACATTTCCTTACGTTCTCCACTTGGAATGTCTGACAATCAGGTTATAGTCAAGACATGAGCAGAGGAGAAGCATAATGACACAACAAATCACTGCGCCATTACGAGAAGATGTTCGTTTACTGGGTAATTTACTGGGCGAAACCTTAAAGCAGCATGCAGGACAGGATTTGTTTAATCAGGTTGAGCAGATTCGTGCCCTGGCCAAGGGTGCCCGTGATGGTCAAATCGAGGCGGAAAAACAGCTCGAACACCTTTTCCTCGGCCTAAAAGATGAAGAAATTTTGCCCCTGACCCGTGCATTTTCATATTTTCTCAACTTTGCCAACATCGCTGAGCAGTACCATGTGGTGCGTAACCGCCGTCAGGCTGAGTTTGACGAGCAGACATCCAGTCCAAACCCACTGACGCATCTCTTTGAAAAATTCAGAACCCAACAGATTAGTGAACAGCACCTTTTCCAGCAGATCTGCGACCTCAACATCGAGCTGGTGCTCACCGCACATCCGACCGAAGTCAGCCGCCGTACCCTGATCCAGAAATATGATGACATTACCGACTGCCTATCACAGCTTGATCAACAGAAACTCACACCGAGAGAACGCCAGCAGACCATTGCCACACTCAAGCAACTGGTGAGTTCAGCCTGGCAAACCGATGAGATTCGCCAGCATCGCCCTACTCCTGTGGATGAAGCGAAATGGGGCTTTGCCACCATTGAACAGAGTTTATGGAATGCAGTTCCAAAATTTATCCGTGAACTGAATGAACTGACCCAGCAACATTGCCAGCAAACCTTGCCTCTGGATATTGCCCCGATTCGTTTTGCCTCGTGGATGGGCGGTGATCGTGATGGCAATCCCAATGTCACCCATCAAGTCACCCAAGAAGTGCTGTGGCTATCACGTTGGCAAGCTGCTGATTTGTATTTGCGTGATATTGAAAATTTACGCTGGGAACTGTCGATTCAAACCTGTTCAGATGAACTCACTCAAGCATTAGGTTATGAACACCCTGAACCCTATCGTGAATATCTACGTGAAACCCGTGAACGCCTGAAAGCCACCCGTCACTGGCTGACACAACGTTTACATGGACTGGATGCGGATGACAGTCAAATCATCAAAACTAAAGATGAACTATTACAGCCTTTATTGCTGTGCTATCGCTCCCTGATTGACAGTAATCTAGCCGAAATTGCCAATGGCCAGTTGCTTGATTTCATTTACCGTGTCAATTGCTTTGGCATAGAACTGCTGAAACTGGATATCCGCCAGGAATCAGGTCGACATCGTCAAGCCATTTCAGCGATTACTGAATATCTAGGTCTAGGCAATTTTGAATCGTGGACTGAACAGGCTCGTCAAAATTTCCTGATCCAAGAGCTGCAGAGCAAACGTCCTTTACTCCCTAAATATCTGAATGAACCAGAGGGCAGCCTGATTCGGCATCCAGATGTGCTGGAAGTGTTTGCCACCATGCGTACCCTGGCTGAACAACCAGCTGAGAGCTTGGGTGCCTATATTATTTCGATGGCAGAATATCCAAGCGACGTCTTAGCTGTTTTACTCTTACAAAAAGAAGCTGGGATTCAGCATCCGCTTCGTGTGGTGCCTTTATTTGAAACATTAAAGGACCTGGATGGCGCAGCCAAAACCATGAACACCCTGTTTAATGTGCATTGGTACAAACAGCATATTCAGGGTAAACATGAAGTGATGATTGGCTATTCAGACTCAGCCAAGGACGCGGGCTTTATGTCGGCCAACTGGGCGCAATATCGCGCTCAGGAGGAACTGACCGCGATTGCCAAAAATCATGGCGTACAACTGACCCTGTTCCACGGACGTGGTGGTTCGATCAGCCGTGGCGGCGCACCGACCCAGCAAGCCTTATTTTCCCAGCCACCAGGTTCAATCTCTGGAGCAATTCGTGTTACTGAACAGGGTGAAATGATTCGCTTTAAATTTGGTTTAGAAGGCATCGCGCTACAAAATTTGGAAATCTATACAGCGGCAACATTAGAAGCAACACTACTACCACCGCCAGAGCCAAAGAAAGAATGGCGAGACTTAATGAATCAAATGACTGATTTATCGGTACAGGTTTATCGACAAACTGTGCGTGAAAATCCAAATTTTGTCAGCTACCTGCGTACCGTTACCCCTGAACTTGAGCTACAAATGTTACCGCTCGGTTCACGTCCAGCCAAGCGCAAGGTTAGCGGTGGCATTGAATCACTACGCGCCATTCCGTGGGTGTTTGCATGGACCCAGATTCGCCTGATGTTGCCTGCATGGCTGGGTACAGGTACGGCGATTAATCAGGTGCATGGACAACACCAAAACACCTTAAATGAAATGCTTGAACAGTGGCCGTATTTCCAAACTTTAATTGATATGCTGGAAATGGTTTTATCCAAATCTGATGCAGATATTGCGTTGTACTATGAATCTCATCTCACCCAAGATCAGGACTTAAAAGTTCTAGG
>NZ_DDAH01000100.1:0-3065 GCF_002333245.1 Acinetobacter sp. UBA2063 | reverse complement strand
TATTCATTAAATAAAAATAAATCAATTTTTCTTATTTTATGATTGACCTAAAATAGCTGCATAGTCGCTTGATATTGAGAAAGAGATGAAAAAGCCGTTTTATCAGCTACAACAGAACACCGATGTGATTCGCCATTTTACCCCGAATTGGTTTACTGCAACCATGGGAACGGGTGTGGTGGCGATGATTTTAGCACAGCTGCCTTTTGCCTCATCTGTTTTGTTTATGCTTGCGACCAAATTATGGCAGTTTAATATTCTGTTATTTAGCACTTTTAGTGTGCTCTATATCTTACGCTGGATTTTATTCCCAACCGAAGCAAAGCAGATTTTTAGTCATCCGAATATGAGCTTATTCCTCGGTGCGATTCCGATGGGCTTAGCGACGATTGCCAATGGTTTTCTCATTTTTGGTACGCATTTATATGGTGATATTGCCATCCAGATAGCGACCTATCTCTGGTATCTGGATGTGTTTCTGGCAGTGGTGATTGCATGGGTGGTGCCATTTTGTATGTTTAGCTGCCAAGATCATCAATTACAACGGATGACTGCGGTATGGTTACTCCCGATCGTGGCCTGTGAAGTTGCGGCTAGCTCTGCGGGGCTGCTATTACAGCATTTAGCAGCAGATCAGCATGCGTTAACCATCTTGATCACAGGCTATGTGTTGTGGGGCATTTCTGTCTTACCTGCTTTTGCGATCTTAACGATTTTGATGTTACGTTTGGCTTTGCACCAGTTACCTGAAAAAGAGGTGGCGATTTCTAGCTGGTTATGTTTAGGGCCAATTGGGACAGGTGCCTTGGCGTTATTATTACTGGGTGAACAAGCGCCACGAATCATGCAGGCGATAGGTTTCGAAGGTTTAGCGACATTACTGCCAGCCTTGGGTATTGTGGCAAGTTTAGTGTTATTAGGTTTTGGCTTATGGTGGTTTGGGATTGCGATTTTGACCACACTGCGTCATATGCGTACAGGCATTCCATTTAACTTGGGTTGGTGGGGACTGACTTTCCCATTCGGTGTGTTTATTTTGGCGATCTTTAACTTGGCGCATCAGTTACATATCGACTTCTTACAGTATGCGGCTGTGGTTTTAAGTCTGTTGTTGGTGGGTTTGTGGGCATTGGTGATGAAGAAAACGCTGGCAGGAGCGTACAGCGGTCAATTATTTTTCTCCCCATGTTTGGTCGCCTTACAGCAGAAGATGCAATAATATCAAGGTGTGCTTTAGCACACCTTTTTTGTGTCTCTATTTTGATTTGAACGAGTCTTTTTTATGAATGCTGATATTGCTCTGATTATGGCCTTACCGAATGAATCTAAAGGTTTGTTTGAACAAGTAGGTATTGACGTTCATTACAGTGGAATCGGCAAAATTAATGCAGCATTCAAGGCATTTGAGGTGATTCAAAAGACGGGATGCAAAACGCTGATCAATTTAGGCAGTGCAGGCAGTTCGCACTTCGATGCACATAGTCTGGTTGAGGTGATTACTTTTGTACAACGGGACATGGATGTGTCACCACTGGGTTTTGCCGTGGGCGTGACCCCAATGGATGAGGACATTCCTGCCGAAATCCATGTTCAGCCGCATTTTGAACATTTACCTAAAGGGATCTGTGGTACAGGTGACTCCTTTGAAACAGGACAGCCAAAAGTATCCTGTAATCTGGTGGACATGGAAGCCTATGCCCTCGCCAAAGTGTGCCAGAAGCTTGGGGTGCGTTTGATTTCAGTCAAATATATTACAGATGGTGCCAATGATACGGCTCATTTAGATTGGGAAGAGAATCTGCTGCTTGGCGCACAAAAATTATTGGCGTTGTATCAGGCGCATTTTTAAATAAAAAAGCCTATCTGCTGAGATAGGCCTGATCAATGCTTTCTGGTTTTAACGTGGCAATACACCATATAGCATCAAGTGTACCGTATGCTCAATGGTGCGTTGATACATACTGCGGTTGCGCAGGGTCTTGCCTGTGACCATTTCCATTTGAGTAGAAAAATCCGCATAATTTTGGGTGATTGCCCAAATATTGATAATTAATAATTCTGCATCAATTTCTTTGGATAATTTGCCTTGTTCCTGCCAAGTCTCAATCACTTTGGTTTTGCGTTTAAACAGCTTTTTCAATGGACCTTTTAAAATCGGTAAAATATGTGGTGCACCCTGAATGATTTCCAATGCAAATAAACGAGAAGCTTTTGGCTGATCTTTTGAACTTTCGATTTTTTGCATCAAATAATGAGTTAAGGCCTCAGTTGGCTCAAGCTCGACTTCCAATATCTGTAAGGGTGCCAACCACTTTTGCATTACGGTGGTGAGCACTTCAACATACAGTGACTCTTTGTTTTCATAATAATAAAAGATATTGGATTTATGCATATTTGCCAGTTGGGCAATTTCATCCAGACTTGCACCACTAAATCCATAGACGGAAAAAACATCCAGGGCAGCATTCAGCAGTTGATTGCGCTTTTGTGTACTCTTTTTCTGTTCCATCTGCGAGCTTGATTCAAAAAATGTCATTGACATTGTAAGATAAATTGGCGGATTTGTGCAAAATAACCGTATTTTTTATCGAAAAAGCAGGGATTGCCAGACCAGTAGTCACGATGTACTTGATAATTATTGAAATCTAAAATGGGTAAGACATATTTTGTAAATAATTCCTCAGTCATTGCGAGAAATTGTCGAGTGGTTGTTGTTCTTGAAATGTGGTTTTTGAGATGGGTAAAAGCGGTTTTAGGTGGCTAAAACCGCATTAAGGACCTGTTGTTCCAACTGGGCAAAGGCAATGCTTTTTTTGCGTGGACGTGGAAGATTGACCTGGAAATTATGCGCAATATGCCCCTGATCCAGCAGAATAATTCGGTCAGCAAGCTGTACTGCTTCACTGACATCATGTGTCACCAGAATTGCGGTAAAGCCCTGTTCTTTCCAGAGGCGTTCAATCAGGTTCTGCATTTCCAGACGGGTAAGTGCGTCCAGTGCGCCAAGTGGTTCATCCAGCAACAGGATACGCGGTGCATGTGACAATGCCCGAGCCAGTGCGGCA
>NZ_DDAH01000057.1:0-4608 GCF_002333245.1 Acinetobacter sp. UBA2063 | reverse complement strand
TTTCTTTTATCAACAAAATTATCTCTAGATTATTCAGAATCCTGAAAAATATTACACAGTAGTTGAAATTGCTTAATTGTCTGTTTTCACACATTTACCTAACACGGTCTAATTCTATAATATGGCCAGAATGAGATGATCTTTGATCAATATTTTATGGTTTTATAAGATGATGAACTTGCTAAATACATAGCAGGATAGACATAAAAAAGAAGCTTCATTAAGAAGCTTCTTTTTAATTTACAGTATGATTATTTCACTGCTTTTTCAGCTTCAATTGATGCGATCGCCGCATCTACACCATCAATTGAGTCAGCTGCTTTCTTGATACGTGCTAAAGCATCCACTAGAACTTCATCAGCAGTTGCGTAAGAGATACGCATAAAGCCACCTAAGCCAAATGCATCACCAGGAACAACTGCAACGCCAGTTTCTTCAAGTAACCACTCAGAGAATTCTGTGCAAGACTTCATGCCTTTTGCACGAATCAATGGACGGATGTTTGCATAGGCATAGAACGCGCCATCAGCAGGGAGACAAGAAATACCGTTGATTTCATTTAAGCCATTTACCACCAAGTCATGACGGCGTTTAAACGCCTCAATCATTGGTTGAAGAACGTCTTGTGGACCATTCAATGCTGCTTCTGCCGCAACCTGTGAAATTGAGGTTGGGTTAGATGTAGACTGAGACTGGATGTTCTTCATTGCGCCAATCAATTTTGCAGGACCAGCCGCATAGCCAATACGCCAGCCTGTCATTGCATACGCTTTTGACACACCGTTAAGCACAATGGTACGGTCATATAAATCTGGAGCAATTGTTGCGATGTTGTAGAACTCATCTTCCCAACGGATTGGTTCGTACATGTCGTCAGAAGCAATCAATACTTGTGGATGGCGACGAAGCACATCAGCCAAAGCTTCTAGTTCAGCCTTGGTGTAGATCATGCCTGTTGGGTTTGATGGACTGTTAAGTACCAACAAACGTGTATTTGGTGTGATTGCAGCTTCCAATTGTTCAGGTGTGATTTTGAAGCGTTGTTCTTCACCACATTTTACGATGACTGGCGTACCCTCAGCAATGATCACCATGTCTGGATAGCTTACCCAGAATGGCGCAGGGATGATCACTTCATCACCTTTGTTTAACAAGGCTAGTGCCAGGTTAAAGAAGCTTTGCTTACCACCACAAGACACCAAAATCTGGTTTGCTTGATAATCTAAATTATTGTCACGTTTTAATTTTGCAATAATTGCTTTCTTTAAGCTCGGAGTACCGTCTACTGCTGTATATTTTGTAAAGCCTTTGTTAATCGCTTCAATTGCAGCATCTTTGATGTGTTGAGGGGTATCAAAGTCTGGTTCGCCTGCACCTAAACCAATCACGTTTTTACCAGCAGCTTTAAGCTCGGCGGCCTTGTTTGTTACTGCAAGTGTAGGGGACGGTTTGATGGCATTGACACGATCAGAGAGACGTACGTCCACGGCATTATTCCTTCTTATGGGATTGAAAAATAAAAAGCAGGTTATCTTAGCTTAAATCAAGGTTATTGTGGTCAAAACTTGCCTTAATCGCATAAAAAGTTACCAAAATATAAGTTGTATGAAAGCTTTGGTTTTTTACATATTTTATTTTTATAAAACTGACAAAAATCCATTACAATAGCGACTAGAAATTTAGATTTCGAGAGAATTTCAATGAGTACGCAACAACCAAAAGCCAAAAAAGCTTTGGTGAAATTACCATTCCCGATGCCATCTGCTCAAGATGATTCTGAGGACGTGGCGCATAATCAGGTTCGCCCAAAACCTGAGCAATATGCAGATCGGACTTGGATGCCACCACGTGGTACACGCCGTTCGATGGGGAAACGCTAAAAGAAAGCCAATCAGTGAATGATTGGCTTTTTTATTTTAATGACTGTTTCGGTTGAGTGGATGTTGTATTTCCAGTTCACCACGCCAGAGTTTCATGAAATCATATTCATCAATATCATACAGTTCCATTAAGGCGATAATCACGCCAACAAAAATCATCGCACCTTCGGAATTACTTTGGAAATTAAAAATCTTACCATTCAGTTTGCTTAAAATATCAGTGATTTCATGTTCACGGCCACGCCCGTAGCGATCACGTGGATAAAGCTCTTCATTTAAAATAACGAGTGCAATTGCTTTTTCCGCAGCAGATAAATGGGTTTTATCTAAAGCCTCTTCAAAGGATTCATAGCCGTGATTGAAGTAAAAAATGACTTCGTCATTAATAAAGGCATGCACTGTTTCGGCAGTTAAATTAGGGAATTGGGAAACCGCATCTTCTTCAATATAAGGACGAAAGGATTCAGGAAAAATCACATTGGAATGAATCCCTTTAAATAAAGGGGCAATTTCAGAGACTTTATAACCTGCAATACCACAACCCAATGCTGTTAAAAAGTATTTCATTTTTGGATGGTTTTTGGCATAGATTTTAAAATCATCTACGTAATGCTCAATTTGTGATAGTGGCATTTGCTGTAAATGTTCATTGAGTGTTGGAATCGCAAAACTTTGTCCAGCCCAGCCACGTCCCACACCTTTGACTGCGGCAAAATGTTGTGCTGCCACACGAGCTGCACCACTGTCGTGTGTGCCAGCTAAGTTACTGCCAAATACAAAAACAGTATCTTCGGGCAGTTCGGTGACAATGCTTTCATCATGGTATTGGTAAGACATATTGTTATCATTAAATTTGAGTATAACTGCATGTTGCAGTTGATTCGGAAGTTGGTCAAGTGAAAAAGTAGATGCTTTTAAGGTATGATTACCCAAAAGTTATTTAAATTGACTTAGGTAATAAGTAAGTTTAAAGCATTAATTTTTTTAAAATATTGATTTTTAAGGATTATTGTATTATTATGCGAACAGCGAACAGCGAACAGCGAACAGCGAACAGCGAACAGCGAACAGCGAACAGCGACTTAACTAAAGCGAAAAATGAAAAAAACGATGAGTTTTATACCCAGTATCACGACATAGAAAAAGAAATAAATGCGTATTTAGACTTTGACTCGAATGTATTTCGTGGCAAAACAATTCTGCTTCCTTGTGATGACCCAGAGTGGAGCAACTTTACAAAATATTTTGCCGCAAAATTCGATGAATTAGGCATTAAAAAATTGATTAGTACAAGTTATGCCGCTAACAGTAAAAGTTACAAAGGTTATCAACCTACTTTATTTGAAAGTGAAAACTCACACTTTGATATAAACAAAACCGTTCAAAATGGCAAAATATTTACATTAAGCCGTGACGTAAACGGTGATAAAAAAATTGATATTAATGATTTGGACTGGGATTATTTACAAGGGGATGGTGATTTTCGTAGTGATGAAGTTAAAGCATTACGCAACGAAGCTGACATTATTATAACTAATCCACCTTTTTCGTTATTTCGTGAATTTTTAGCTTGGATTGTTGAAGCTAATAAGAAATTCGTCATTATCGGTAATATGAACGCAATCACCTACAAAGAAGTTTTTCCTTTAATTAAGCATAATAAAATGTGGTTAGGTCCAACTATTAGTAGTGGCGATAGAGAGTTCCAAGTACCAGATGAATATCCAATTAATGCTGTCGGATGGCGGATTGGTGAAGATGGCCGAAAATATTTAAGAATTAAAGGTGTGCGTTGGTTTACTAATTTTGATCATGGTCGTCGCCATGAACCATTACAACTGATGACTATATTGGATAACCTAAAGTTTAATAAGAAAATGCAAGCCAAGACCAATTATGACAGTTATGACAATTACGATGCAATAGAAGTGCCTTTTACTAGTGCAATTCCTAGTGATTATGACGGTGTAATGGGTGTGCCCATTAGCTTTTTGGATAAATATAATCCTGACCAGTTTGAGATAGTTGGGATGTGTGAAAACGCAGATTTATATGATTTAAAAACAAAAAATTATAATACAGTGGAATGCAAGCAAGCATATTTTGACAAATTTGGAAAGAAGGGAACTTATGACTTAAATGCGAGTGGAGTTGTTTACAGAGATGGGCTTTTGGAAAAAGTTTATCAACGAGTGCTCATAAAACATAGGAATGTAGCTATATGAAAACAACATTAAAAACAGCTATTACGGTCAAGGATATTTGCGCAGGTTTTGTCTATAACGAACTAGAAGGCAAGGGCTTATTTGGTTTTTCGGGTAAACTCACCATTCAGCCAGAATATCAACGTAATTACATTTATGCAGATGGAAAACGAGATGTCGCCGTCATAGAATCTATACTTAAAGGCTATCCATTGGGTTTAATTTATTTTAATAAAGTGGGTGAGGATAGTTTTGAAGTGTTGGATGGACAACAACGCATAACCAGTATTGGGCGTTACGTCACCGATAAATTTGCTGTAATTGAAGATGGAAAACCGCAGTATTTTAATAGTCTATCTGAAGATAAACGCGAAATAATTGAACAAACAAAACTATTAATTTATGAATGCGAAGGTACTGAAACAGAGATTAAAGCATGGTTTAAAACCATTAATATTGCAGGTGTTCCGCTTAATCAGCAAGAATTACTCAATGCGGTGTATTCGGGGCAATTTGTCACACTT
>NZ_DDAH01000157.1:26322-36182 GCF_002333245.1 Acinetobacter sp. UBA2063 | reverse complement strand
CCATCCATTCACGCAATGCTGAAACAGTAATTTCACGGGAAATAATCACAATCGCCGCAAAAGCCATTGAAGTGGTCGGTTGCCATTGCATCAGTACAATCAATGCCGCCGCAACCATCAGCTTATCAGCAACAGGATCTAGGAAACGCCCGAAAGCAGAAGTCTGATTCAAAGTTCGAGCTAAATACCCATCGAACCAATCTGTCACTGCCGCAAGAACAAAGATTGCGGTCAATATCAGATGTCGCATCATTCCCCCATGATGCTCAGCAATCCCAATGGCAGGCGGCCAATAGGCAATTGCCAAAAATACAGGAATGAGGGCGATACGCGCCAAAGTTAAAATATTAGGAATGTTCAGGATTCGCCCTGTGCTCATAAACACCGCCATGTTGTTCGCATCAAATATGCATGTCGCACAAAGGATGTGCCGAGATTGTATCCATGTGTAAGCGACTTTATACGAAATGCACGGCAGTGTCGACTAGGCAAAAACGGCAACTGTTTGTCGAAGTATCGCAATCAGTCGATTTTCATCATCCCAAAGATAGGCATACTCGGTTGAATAACCATGTTCAGCATATTCAGTCACTACTTTGTATTTGAACCAATCCTGTACTTGATGAGCAATCGGCTGCAAATAGGTAATCTGCCAAGTTAATGAGCTTGCAGGTGCAGGGGTTTTAAACATGGGCAACACACCCGGTGGCCACACATCCATCAATCCAAATAGATCGGCTAGTTTCATTTCGCGATTTGGATGCAACTGAGGTATAAAACGACACCATCCACCAAAGTCAGGCACTTTGCTGCCAGCCATTGGATAATACCCTTCAGCCCAACATAGTTCAAACTGTTGCAAACATTGTGGCATTAAGCCTTCAATATAAGCTGTTTTTTCCAACTGCGCTGGCAGTGGATAATCAGGAACTTGCGGTAGATTTTGCACATGAATCCGAGATTCACGCTGCGAACCAAAACTCGCAATTAATATACTTCGTACAGTATCTGCTTGCCATAACCGCACTTCTAAGGTTGTAACCGATTTACCCTCTCGCAACACCTCCGCCGTGAGTTTAGCCTGCCCTTCTTGCACAGGACCAACAAAGGTCACATTACAACTCAATAACTGCTTTGTTGTATCATGAACCACACTCTGTGCCTTTTGGATTAATAATCCTGCAACTAAACCGCCAAATACGGTGCGACCTTGTAACCATCCTGAGGGAATGTCAATCCACTCTTGATGTTCAACCTGTTGATACAGCGGAAGCAATGACATTATCTTTCCTTAATCGTCAAACCATCCTATCTTTAAATGTTTTTACCTGTTTGTGAATGATCATTGACCCATCAGTCATTGAAAGTTTGAGCCAATCGGTCAAGTTATTCATGCAAGATTTTATAAATCGTTCTCGCCATGACTTCACCCAGGCCTGGCACCAGCATCAACTCTTTTTCCGAGGCTTTTAAAACACCTTGTATACCACCAAAATGAGTGAGTAGATCACGACGGCGTTTTGGCCCTAGCCCAGGAATAGCTTCCAAAACTGAACTACTACGGCGTTTATCACGCTTAGCTCGATGTTTGGTAATGGCGAAACGATGCGCTTCATCTCGAACCTGCTGGATCAGGTGAAGTGCCTTATGGTCTTCTGCTAGCTGAATCTTGGTGCCATCGGTAAAATGCAGCGTTTCTAATCCCGGTTTACGCCCCTCACCCTTGGACACGCCGATCATAAAGGCATCGAGCTGGAGTTCCAGCATCACCTCCATGGCCATATGCAGTTGCCCCTTACCGCCATCAATCAGGAGCAGATCAGGCAACATATTCTTTTTATAGCGACGGATCAGTGCCTGACGCATCGCCGCATAATCATCCCCGCCCGTAATATCCTGAATCGCAAACTGGCGATAATCGCGCTTTCTCGCACCGCCCTGATCAAACACCACACAAGAAGCAATCGGTGCTTCACCCATAGTATGACTGATATCAAAGCATTCAATTCGGTCAATGGGACGACCAACCACTTGTTCAAGTTGATGAAAACGCTCGTTCAATTCCAAATGGTTGCTGAGTTTACCTTTAATGGCATGCTGCACGTTCATTTGTGCAAGCTCTTGCCACTCAGCCCGTGTTTCTCGAACTTTGTGCTTGATCTGAACTTTCTTCTCAAAGGTTTGTTGTAACGCTTCTTCGAGTTGAACTCGATCAGGAAGTTCGACATTCACAATCAACTCAGAAGGGATTTCATCTGCCACTTGGAAGTAGAAGTTAGCAATAAAATCACTGAGCATTTGTCCAAGATCATCACCCAACATATCTGGAAAATAGCTTTTTCCTCCCAGCATACGACCATTACGCACATACATGATTTGTACGCAGGTGACACCCGCTTGATAGGCGATGGCTAAAATATCAGCCTCACCTTTTATTTTAAACACCGCTTGTTGTGCTTGAACTTCACGTAATAAAGACAACCGATCTCGATAAAATACCGCTTTTTCGAACTCAAGAGCTTCTGCCGCTTGCTCCATTTTGCCGATTAATTCCTGATTCAACTCTTTAGTATCGCCTTGTAAGAAGCGAATTGAATTATCAACATCTTCTTTATAGTCTTCGGGGCTAATTAACCCCACACACGGTGCTGTACACCGTTTGATTTGATATTGTAGACAAGGGCGTTTGCGTTGAGAAAAATAGCTATTTTCACACTGTCTTACATTAAATAGTTTTTGTAAGGTTAAAAGAGTATCTCGCGCGCTGTATGCACTTGGATAAGGACCAAAAAATTTTCCGATTTGATGCTTACCTTTACCTCGCCCACTGGCAATACGAGGATAAGGTTTATCTGCGGAAACAAAGATATAGACATAAGACTTATCGTCCCGCAGCATGATGTTATATGGCGGACGATGTAATTTGATAAGATTTTGTTCTAATAGTAGCGCTTCAGTTTCGGAACGAACAATCAATGTCTCGATATCATAAATACGTGCAACTAGAGCTTGTGTCTTGGGATGCTCAATCGTTTTAACAAAATAGCTGGAGACACGATTTTTTAGATTCTTCGCTTTACCGACATATAGCAACTCCCCATCTTTGCCTAGCATTTTGTACACACCAGGCAATTGGGTCATATGAGTCAGTATTTTTTCAATGTGTTCACGCGCGTTTGGATTCACAGCAGACTTTCATGATCAGTATTGGTTTGATGATGTAGTCTGCATAAATCAATTTCAAGTGAATTGAGCTGAAATCCATCAATTCAATAACTCAAATAACACCTATCATTTAAAGACTCGACTCAATGCTTGTTCAGCGCTATTAAATGCAGACCCATTAAAGAAATCACAGGCTAGTTCATTTACATGTGACAGATTTTGGGTTGGATAAGATTCAATATAATCTTGAGTACTCAACTGAATTTGTTTTTGCCAACATTTATAAACAAATAAATAACTAAATCATCGTTATAAAAAAACGCCCTTTCGGGCGTTGATCTCATTCAGACTTAAAATACATAAGGTCGAATAAAAATTAAGAAAAATAGCCCTAACATGATGAACCATTTCAGGAAATAGTAAAGCTGACGATTTTTAGCCTTTAACGCTTTGGCCTTGATACGAATTTGATAAACATAACCAAAGACTTTATTTAAGCCACCTGTTTGATCGCCTGCCTCATTAGGTGAACTAGCTGCGGTCATGACACTTTTTCCAAACCAGTGGTTAAACTTTTGCATAAAACGGGTTTTTAATGGACGTTCCACATCAGCGAAAAAGATAATACGATTCTGGTCAGTGGTATTTTCCGCATAGTGAATATAAGTTTCATCAAACACGACACTTTCACCGTCACGCCATGAATAACGCTGACCATCGACATCAATAAAACAGCGATCATCATTTGGTGTAATCAAACCTAAATGGTAACGCAATGAACCCGCATAAGGATCACGATGGCGAACTAAACGGCTATCTGGTGCAAGCTCGGTAAACATTGCCGCCTTAATGCTAGGTAATGTCTTTAATAAAGCCGTTGTTTTCGGGCAGAGTTCAGCCGCAGATGGATGTGCCGAGTCATACCATTTCAGATAAAAACGTTTCCAGCCTGTTTTAAAGAAAGAATTAAAACCCAAGTCATCATAGCTGCTGGATGCCTTAATGCCACCCTTGTCATATAGGGCCTTGGCCTCATCCCGAATCATTTCCCAGTTTTCATCAAGAATCTTTAAATCCTTAAAATACTGGGTATCGATATACGGCTGGTTTGGCACTCTGGAAAAGAGGTACATTAAAAAATTAATGGGTGCCAGAATGGTTGAATGGTCAAAAAACTGACGATAAAACGAATGTTTCACTTTACCACGGCGCTGAATATACAACGCAGAAATGATAAATATCGCTAATATGATCCACTTAATCATAACTTACTCTATCTGCCCAGATGAAAACCCAATGCCAATTTGATCGCAAATTTTCCAAATCGCACACAAAAAATAAGCCGACTATTTTACCAAATTTAAGTACTTAAACACCAATTTTCCTTACTTAAATCGAACAAAAACGATATTTATCCTCTATCCAAACCCATCTTTGAAGAAAGTGGAATACACTGTTATCCCATTTTTATGGCCTAGCTGATTCACACAATCGATGAGTTACAACAAATTGATGACCCTCGCGTCACGGCTTGATACAACTTGTTATGTTCTTTTTGGATATAGTTATCGTAAGATTAGCGAAGCATTTTTGCGCCTTTCCAGGCGCATAAGCTTTATGACATCAACTTAGAATCCTCCACAACAAGGAGATCAGGCATGATCCACGCTGGCAATGCCATTACCGTCCAAATGCTTGCGGACGGAATTGCAGAATTCCGCTTTGACCTACAAGGTGAGTCGGTTAATAAATTTAACCGTGCAACCATCGAAGACTTCCAGGCAGCGATTGCTGCAGTTAAAGCCAATAACGACATTAAAGGCTTAGTTGTTACCTCTGGTAAATCAACATTTATCGTGGGTGCAGACATCACTGAATTTGGCGACAACTTCGCTGCAGGTGAACAGGCGATTGTTGACTGGCTTATGCCTGTCCATGAAATCTTCAACAGCTTTGAAGATTTAGACATGCCAAAAGTTGCTGCAATCAACGGCACAGCATTGGGTGGCGGTTTTGAAATGTGTCTGGTATGTGACTATCGTGTCATGTCAGAGCAGGCACAGGTTGGCTTACCAGAAATCAAACTCGGGATATACCCTGGTTTCGGTGGCAGTGTACGTTTAAGCCGTTTAATCGGTATCGACAATGCTGTTGAATGGATGGCAATGGCCAACCCTAAACGCCCTGATGCTGCACTCAAAGACGGCGCTGTAGATGCAGTCGTCGCTGCTGACAAACTTCAAGAAGCTGCTGTTGACTTAGTTAAACAAGCACTTGCGGGTCGTTTGGACTGGAAAGCAAAACGCCAAGAAAAATTAGACCCTGTAAAATTGAACCCACTTGAACAAATGATGGCGTTCAACACGGCGAAAGGTGCGGTATTAGCTAAAGCAAACCCTGCACAATACCCTGCTCCTAAGTTATTGCTTGACTCATTACAAGCAGGTGCAAACTTGCCACGTAATGACGCGCTCAAAGCAGAAGCTGAAGGCTTTGCTAAAGCTGCTGTAACGCCTCAAGCAGGTGCGTTGATTGGTTTGTTTATCAACGACCAAGTAGTGAAAAAGACCTCGAAAAAATATGAAAAAGGTGCACATCCTGTGAACCAAGCGGCTGTACTCGGCGCGGGTATCATGGGCGGTGGTATTGCTTACCAAGCGGCAAGCAAAGGCACACCAATTATCATGAAAGACATCGGCAACCCACAATTAGCATTGGGGATGTCTGAAGCAATCAAATTGCTGACCAAGCAAGTTGAACGTAAAAAAATGACACCTGCCGAAATGGGTGAAACTTTGGCACGTATCCGCCCAACTTTAAGCTATGACGAGTTTAAAGAAGTAGATATCGTGATCGAAGCGGTAACTGAAAACCCTAAAGTTAAAGAAATCGTACTTGCAGATACAGAAAAGCATGTTCGTGAAAACACGATCATTGCATCTAACACATCTACAATCTCAATTACACGCCTTGCGAAAGCATTACAACGTCCTGAAAACTTCGTTGGTATGCACTTCTTCAACCCAGTACACATGATGCCATTGGTTGAAGTGATTCGTGGTGAAAAAACTTCACCTGAAGCAATTGCGACCACTGTGGTTCTTGCTCAGAAAATGGGTAAAACACCAATCGTAGTGAATGACTGCCCAGGTTTCTTAGTGAACCGTGTATTGTTCCCTTACTTTGGTGCATTCGACTTGTTACTTAAAGATGGCGCAGACTTCCAGCAAGTCGACAAAGTCATGGAAAAATTCGGTTGGCCAATGGGTCCTGCTTACCTAATCGACGTTGTGGGTATCGATACAGGTGTACATGGCGCAGAAGTGATGGCAGAAGGTTTCCCTGACCGCATGAAGCCAGACTTTAAAGGCTCAATCCAAGTCATGTACGAAAACAAACGTCTTGGTCAAAAAAATGACGTAGGTTTCTACAAATATGAATTGGATCGCAAAGGCAAAAAAGTCAAAGTGGTTGATCCAACTGCATACGAGCTTGTGGCATCTGTGGCAACATCTGAAAAACGCGAATTTGATCCACAAGAAATCATTGACCGTATGATGCTTGCTTTCTGTAACGAAACAGTTCGTTGCTTAGAAGACAACATCGTTGCAACTGCTTCTGAAGCAGATATGGCGATGATCATGGGTGTAGGTTTCCCTCCATTCCGTGGTGGTCCATGCCGTTACATCGACCAAACAGGTGTTGCTGAATACGTTGCGCTTTGCGACAAATATGCACATTTAGGTAAAGCTTATGAAGCGCCACAAATGTTGCGTGACATGGCTGCTAACAACAAAAAATTCTACGGTTAAGGAGCGACGTGAATGGCTACTTTAAATCCACGTGACGTTGTGATTGTCGATGGCGTTCGTTCTGCCATGGGCAAATCACGTAACGGCATGTTCCGCAATGTACGTGCCGACAGTTTATCTGCTGAATTAGTACGTGCACTTGTTGCTCGTAACCAATTTGATACCAACGAAGTTGAAGACATCATTTGGGGCTGTGTAAACCAAACTTTAGAGCAAGGTATGAACATTGCTCGTAATATTGGTTTATTGGCTGATATTCCAAAGACTGCTGGCGGTCAAACGGTTAACCGTTTGTGTGGTTCTTCTATGCAAGCAATCCACACGGCTGCTGCACAGATTGCAACCAATCAAGGTGACATCTTCATCATCGGTGGTGTAGAGCATATGGGTCACGTCGGTATGATGCACGGCATCGACCTGAACCCTGAAGCATCTAAACACTATGCGAAAGCATCGAACATGATGGGCTTAACGGCTGAAATGTTAGGTCGTATGAACGGTATCTCTCGTGAAGAACAAGATGCCTTCGGTGTTGAATCTCACCGTCGTGCTTGGGCTGCAACACAAGAAGGTCGTTTTAAAAACGAAATCGTTGGTGTTGAAGGTCATGATGCAAATGGTTTCAAAATCCTTTGCGACATCGATGAAGTGATTCGTGCTGATGCAAACCTTGAAGCATTCAAAGCGTTAAAACCAGTTTTCGATCCTAAAGGTGGTTCAGTAACAGCAGCAACTTCTTCTGCTCTTTCTGACGGTGCTTCTGCAATGTTAGTTATGTCTGCTGAACGTGCTCAAGCGCTTGGTTTAAAACCACGTGCTGTGATTCGTTCTATGGCAATTGCAGGATGTGATGCTGCAATCATGGGTTACGGTCCAGTTCCAGCAACTCAAAAAGCGCTTAAACGTGCTGGTTTAACGATGGCGGATATCCAAACTATCGAATTAAACGAAGCATTTGCTGCTCAAGGCTTATCAGTCATGAAAGGCTTAGGCGTCTATGACAAACAAGACATCATCAACTTGAATGGTGGTGCGATTGCATTGGGTCACCCATTGGGCTGTTCGGGTGCACGTATCACAACAACATTGTTAAACGTGATGGAACAACAAGATACTCAAATCGGTCTTGCGACGATGTGTATCGGTCTTGGTCAAGGTATCGCGACTATTATCGAACGTGTTTAATACACTCTTTTGATAAGCAAAAATCCTCGCTTCGGCGAGGATTTTTTATGGCATTAAAAACCATTGCGCCAGATAAATGATAGATATTAAAACCAAAATCAAAAAATCTTTGATTGTCGCGTTATTTTCATTTTCTTCTTTAACTAATCTATACCAAGAATTTAAAAGGAATACTCCTACAATAATCATCAAACCAAAGGTAAATAACCCAGCTAAAATTGCTGTATAAGCACAACTTTCCGAACTACATTTCGATGGTAATGTTAACCAAGCCAGTCCCATAAGAAAAAGAAGCAAAACTCCTCTCTCTTTTATTAAAATATTAAATTTATTCAAGATTCTCTCAAAATGTAATTTCTTTAGTTTATTAAATTTTAATATTCAGCACGATTTTAATGCCTATTCAACTTATTAAGACTACAGCAAAATTTTGCTTGATTCAGTAGAGCTCTGATAAACGGTAAATATCACCTAATGAAAAACTCAATCTAGACAGAACAATACTTCGCCAATTATGATCCTAACTCCAATAAACGATAAGGCTCTAACAATGTTTAAAAATATGGCAGCAGATTTAATGGGAACCAGTGATATCGGTAAGATTATTGAACCGCAAGATTATGATAAAACTGATATTGATGACTATATTTTCCATGAAGACAATGAAAAGATTTTCTTCTTGATCAAGGCAAAAACGGATGAGTATTGCTTTACCAATACTGCCTTTATACATTTAGATGGAACCAGTGCTGTCAGTAAAAAACGTACCCTTTATCGTTATCCCTATAAACACAATCAAATCAGTCGGGTACTTCTAGAAACAGCAGGTACAATTGATCGGGACGTCGAAATCAAATTCCAACTCGGTGGTGCAAGTTATTCAATTGATATTGAAAAATCACAAATTGAAAAAGTCCGTGATCTATATAAAGCCCTATTTAGTATTGGCGAAGCATGCAAAGAAATTGAAAGACAAATGAATTCTTTGGTGATCACTCAGCAAGCTGTAAATAATATGTTTTCCTTACGTGAATTATCAGAACAGGTTTTGCTAAACTTGCCAGATATTATTTCACAAACCACAATCCAGGTTGAAAACAAGTTTACAGAGCGCAGAAAACAAATAGAAAATTATGATTTCTCTAGGATTTTTGAACGTTATCTAAAACAATAAAAGGCTACCCCCGCATTATATATGTGGGGGTTTTCCCAACAACAATTCAAAATCTTTAGCGCATAAGAAATTGATTTTGACTTTTTAACTCATCCCGAATTTGCTGCTGCAATCTCAGAACCTCATCAAAATTAATTTTTATTGTTCCATCACGAATGCCATCGACATTGTCACGAGTAATATTAAAAGGTTGCAACATTTTAAACAGCCCATTGGTTGGGTCTGACGACTGAAAACCTTCCGCCACGGCAAAAATATTATAGGGTTGTAATTGCAACGGAATTTGAGATGGGTCAGGATCGGCTGCTTTCGGCTGATAATCAACAGTGGCTGTACTTTCTTTTATGGTCTCATTCTGCATATCACTGTGGGTCTTATATATACGGTGTTGCAAAGCCTGACGCACTTTCATGTCTTCCTGAAATGGAACAGGACCCACTTCCTCACGTAACTCAGATTCAGCCATAACGCGAATCGTTGGCAATGTGGTCACTTCTTCTGCCTGAACAGTGGGAAAACCCATC
>NZ_DDAH01000157.1:24317-26172 GCF_002333245.1 Acinetobacter sp. UBA2063 | reverse complement strand
ACAATAAAGGCAGATCGTTTTAGAAAGTTCATCGTTTGCTCCAAATATCTCTCATCCATAAGAAAATAGTGAGTTAAATAAAAGCACCTATGAATAGGCTACAACAAAGCGCTGTTTTATTCAGTATGGCTCAGATAAACGGTGACCATGATTAAAAATTTGAACCAAAGATAAAATCCATATCTGCAATGGGACATGTTTGATCTTTGTAAATATGGGTATATTTGCTTGATAAAATCCTCGCTTTAACGAGGACTTTACACAGAAATATATTAACTTGAGGTTAAAGCTAAAGCTTTGATTCTTACATGGTCAAGACTTGGGAGGTCTGGATCAGCATATATGTGTACCGAACTAATAAGCTGATCCCTAAACTCAAAAATATTACAAAATAAACCCTGTGAGACTTTTCCATCAGGAAATGGAGTGCCATCAGCCATTTCGCCCCACTCCCGACCTTCAACTACGACTTTTTCACCTGCATCTAAAAATACAAGATTTTCTATGTCATGTTGTAACTGGTTAAGCATTTTTGTCATTCGCTCAGCAAAGAGTATCATCGCTTCTTTACCATAATGACGCCCAAACTTTGGGAAAAGTAACTCCACATCTTCCGTATAAAGGTCTAATATTCTTGAATCTCTGTTATCAATATATTGGAAATATCTTCTGATTACAGCTTTCTTTTGCTCAAAATTCATAATGATCTCGACTTGTTGATTTTGAGTTAAAAATATAAACTATGACAGCACTGTTAAGGTCAAGAGAAATTTAATGAATCTTGCTAAAGTTGCTGAACTCACAAAGGTGAGTCCTCGCATGTTACGTTATTATGAAGAATTAGGATTAATTATACCCAAACGGGCAGCGAATCATTACAGAGAGTATACTCAAGAAAATATTAATAATATCAACAAAATAAAAATATTAAATGATGCAGGAATGAATCTTAAAGATATTAAACTATTACTACCTTGTTTTGACTTAGGTAAACAAAAGTTCACATTATGTCCAGTCGCACAGGCAAAAATAGAACAAGAGCTTGAGCAAGTCAGTGAACAATTAACCAAACTACAGCGCTCACATCATCTATTAAAATCCTTTTTAGATCATGGTACAGTGGAAGCGACGACTTAGGAACAATGATATGAAAGGAATAATAACAACGTCTTTTTTAGTTGCGCTATCGACTTTAATCTTCACAGGCTGTGCCACCAGAACCCTGATCACGAAAGATGGTAAAACCTATAATCGAACCACTAGAGTCACTTTGGTTGAAGACAATGTGGTGGCTTTCGGACGGCCTGCACAGGCAGCTTTGAATTTACCCAGAGACAGTATTGTGATTGCAGGGCAAAAGAATAGCTATATCCTCACACAGGGCGGCTCCCAGTTTCTGACCTTGATTAGCAAGCTTGATCCTAAAAATATTCAGATCACACGCGACCTCAGTTTCTATTCTGAAAAGAACGATGGCAATTTTTCGGGCACCTTGCCTCTTTCCTATGTAAAACTTAAAGAGGATTTAAGCAAAAAAGATCTGGAGTTTTTTATTGAAAATGGCGCCAAGGAATGTTCTTCCTCCAGTGATGAACGCATGCAGGCTCAACGCTTCTGCTTCGATATTAAGCTGGCGGGTGTAGTCTACCCTGCCGCAAACAACCTCACCTCATTAAAAGCCTTAAGCAAGCCTTATCAGGTCACCATTTATACCCAGAAAGAGGAAAGCTACACATCCAAATCAGGCATGAACCCTTTCGAAAAACTGGTGCTGCTGCCATTTGCCTTGGCAATTGATGTGGTGAGTCTACCTTTCCAAGCCGCAGAAAAGATCTTTGATTAAGCTTAAGCTCGC
>NZ_DDAH01000157.1:0-24195 GCF_002333245.1 Acinetobacter sp. UBA2063 | reverse complement strand
ATGTATACAAGGCACCATTGCATCACGAAATTATAATTCTTGATCTAATACTTCAACATTGTTTTGCTTAATTTTATCCATCTTCTGATTTAAGCTGAGCACATCTTGATAAAGTGCATTAAATTTTTTGACTTGTGCTGTTTCCTTAAAAAGAATCTTGTTATCTTCTCTTTGCCAAGGGTAAGTTTTTAACATATCAAACATCGCTTGTGCTTTCTCAATAACTTGTTGTTCAATCGGAAAAATGTCATGCTCCTTGTCTGTTTTCAGGTTATTTTGCAATTTTTCTTGTAAGGATTTTCTCATTTCATTATGAATGGCAAGATTTTTTGCTTGTTCAAGTGAATCTGCCTGTATTTTCTGTCTGTTTATTCCGTATTCAGTCGAGATTTTTCGAACATCATGAAGCATTTTTTCAGTCTCACGATAACCTTTTTGACGGTCTTGATCTAAACGTTCGACATCTAAAAAAGTATCCCAATTTGCTGCTTTGAGTTGCCTTAAATAAGCGTTTCTTGCCTCAACATTTTGCATCCAATAACTAAGTAGAAATTCGGACATCAACTTATAATCACCAGATAAACGATCATCATGCACATTGAGTTGTATAGGCTTGCTCCAATCCTGCGCTTGATCATATAACTCACGCATTTTCTCAGCCATCACCACTTCAAACATCTGTTTACTGTCAGCAGCACGTTGCTGTAATTGATGTTGATAGAGAAGAAAAGAACCGATACAGATCACCACAAGCCCAAGCAAGAATAAAAAACGGCGCATACAGCCTCCAAGTATATTTATATTTTTTATGTTCTGAATTTAAGTTTAATCAATCAAACATAGACTGTTAATTGATTTTTATTTCATTTCTCGTAACGGAGCATTACATTTTCATTGCTTTAAATTTCGTAGTTACGCCCCTATTATCAAATTAACTGAAATTGTAGAGATATTCCATGCGTGTGGATATTTGGTCAGATGTGGTCTGTCCTTTTTGTTATATCGGTAAAAAACGTCTTGAACATGTGGCGGCAGAGGCAGGTATTGAACTGGAGGTGCATTGGCACAGTTATGAACTTGACCCAAACGCACCTGCAAAACATGAGGGCTCCAATACTGAGCGCCTAGCCAGAAAATATGGCCGAAGCTATGCCGAAATGGAGGAGATGCAACGTCATGTAGCTGCAATGGCGGCTACTGAAGGCATTGATTTTCAATGGCAGAAAGCCAACTCGGGCAACAGCTTCAATGCCCACCGCATCATCCATCTGGCACAGAGCAAGGGTCTGGGCAATGAGGCAGAAGAGGCCTTTTTCCATGCCTACATGACTGAGGGCTTGGCGATTGGTGAGCGTGAGGTGGTTGAGGAAATTGCCTCACGGATTGGTTTGGACAATGCCAAAGTCGAGTATGTGCTTGATTCAGATGAATTGACCGATTTCGTTCGTCACGATGAAAAAATTGCCCGCGAACAGCTCAATATCACAGGGGTACCGTTTTTCGTGTTTGACCAGAAACTCACACTTTCTGGTGCACAGCCACGTGAGATTTTCTTGCAGGCGCTGCAACAGGCGCAGTCGGCAATAACAGAAATTGAGCAGGATGCTGCTGCGCAATGTAATGATGAAAGTTGCGAAATCAAGCCTCAATAATGCTGGTCATTGGGTAAGCTTCAACATCAGTCCGAAGCTTACCCACTCATATACAGGCCTGTATAATTCCTTTTTATATCAAACTTTTATCATCGAAAAACCACCTTTTATCCAGGGTCATCATTCCGTCATTTTTTCAGCGGTCCTGTTTGCTCGGCTTTTCACCAGCAGATATGTGCGGCTAGTCACAACTCAGCCATAAATTTACAGATAAAATTTAGTTTTATGATCTAATTAACCGATGCATACTTTTAAAATGTTTTTATTTTCAAAGCTAAACCATGAACAATTTCTCTATTTGGAATAGCTAAATGAGATTTTTTACTAACTTATAGGCTATGGATTTTGCATTGTTTTCTTCTATAATCGTCATAAAGTGACATTCTTTTGTTATGGAAATGCAAGCGTTACAAGCCCTCATTAAAGGTCGGACCCCACCAGAACAAATATGCATTGAACAGCTTGTAACGTGGGCGAAACAGCATACCTCAACGACTACAACTGAATACAGACTGTTAGGGATTGCTGTCAATATTGTACTGCTTCACTATTTAAAACAGGCTCAAGCCTATCTCTAAGGAAACTATTGATGGACGTATTAGAGAAAGCTCTTTTGGTTGATGAGCTCAAAACTCTCATTGATAGGCTCAATGACAATAAAACTTCGCTTTTTGAAATTGCAAAATCAAAACAACGTATTAAAGACATTTGTGCATCTTGTGATGACCCTGCCTTTCAGGACCAGTTGATCCCGTTCAAACAATTTATCCAGAATGAAGATTTTTCCGCAGAAGAACTCGCAGATTATGGCTACACCATGACCTATCGTGGCACCTTTAACTTTATGGGGCGCGTTGAAAATGCCCTGTTTGCTTCTGGGGACATGGGCTGGGCCGCCTTACGTCAGGCACAGCACTGGCAAGTGTGGGTGATTCGCCCTGCCCTGTCTTTCCTTAAAAGCCCGTGGATGAACTCATCTCAGGATGCGTTAAAATGGCTACAGCGCCATGCCAGCGACTATGTAAAAACAGATGATGAGCTTGACCACCTCATCCCTGTTCTGGAACCCATGCAACAGAATTCGGCAGATGGCCTTTCAGGTCAGGCAGCTCATAAGGATGCGCTATCTATAATGAGAGAGGAAACAGCGAACTTTCAGATTCAACTGGAAGCACTTATTCAGGAAAAAATACAACCTGTTGCATCCACGGCGACCGCCACACGCGCCAAATCTGGTTTTAAACAGAATGTACGCCCCGTAGCAAACCTGAACAAGGCCAAGCCAATTGCACTGAAAGACTTTAATCTGGATGGTTTGCTCTGTCGTCTGGAACGTGTTGACGCACGTACATTCCCTTCGCTTTACCGTGTTGATCTGCACAATGACATTTACCAGAACATTAAAATCGACTGGCTCTATCTCAAGGCAGAGAATGACGCACAGCCAATCTGGGAATCTGCACAGGTTTTTATTGCAGAGCAGTTGTATGCACAGGGCCAGTTCTCGCATTATGTGGTGCTCGTGGGTACACACAACATTGAATATGCGACCACCATCCTACAGGCCTATACCGACCAGCGTCACACCACAACCAGCTCCATCCATCAGACCAGCTGGACAAATTTCAAGCAGCATTACCACCAGCATGAAACCCTGTTTAATGAATGTGTCATGAATGGTACTCTGGTCTGGCAGCGCGACCAGCGGGTATATCCTTATATCCCTGTATCATTTATCAATACTCAGAAATTCATTCCATTCGAGGAAACTGCGGCAACGTTCCTAACCCCTGTTATCCTGTTAAGGGAACGCCAGAAAATCCGCATCATTCACGGTTCGGAACGCGTTAGGCTATCCAGTGAAGACCAGGCCTATCCATACCTATTGCTGGACCGTGCCGAGGGATATACCTGGCAACTGATCCGTCAGGTGATTAGCCGCCTGCCACAACCCATTTCTGTACATGACCTTTATCAGGCACTGGAAAGCAGTGCGGCCTCAGAATCATCTTAAAACCATCCTAAATTTTACCCCTTAGTCCATCATTTTTTCCTACAACATTCCAGTTGTGGCTGGAGATGATGGACTTTTATTGCAAGCCCTTATTTTCCACTGATTGACCTGTTCACTATCTACCTCTGAAATATCCTCCAACCAAGTGTCAACAAGCTTTGTTGATATGACTACTTTTTGTGTCTATCACTTGATTTTATTCAGTAAATCATCAAGAATGGGGGTAAGAACAATATATAACCCTGCATTATGATGATTTTCCCAAAAACAGTGTCACGACCTCTATTTTATAGCTTTATGGCGTGCTCTTTAGGTTCAGCCAGCATGGTCTATGCGGCTTCAAACACTGAGCCACAGAATCCACCGCAGCCCCAACCTCCACAGACAGAAGCGGCGACATCTGAAAATTTTCTGGACTATATTCCAAAATGGGTGGATGCGACCCCAACTGTTTTTCCTGAACAGTCCAATCAGCCGATTGTGCCGCCAACGGAGGAAACGGAAGACAGAACATGGATTGATCGCAAACAGCGCACTATCCGCGAATGGACTGACCGCACCTCAGTTAAGATTGATGACTGGTTTGGGGAGATAGATCCAGAAAAGCCTGCTTCCGCCACCATCCGCTTTATGCTCGATAATTACTGGAATGAATATGACAATTACGAGGTGAAACCCCGTATTCGAGGGAAGATCAAGCTCCCAACTCTGGAGAAACGCCTGAGTCTGGTCTTCGGTGATGATACGCTGGACGATGAGTTTGACAACAATATTGCCAATATCAACAATCAACCGAATCAGGACACCAGCAAAAGGCTAGATTCCAAACAGGCACGAGATAACAACGGCTCTATTGCGCTACGTTTTTCAAATTTCTCCAAGCGACTGCCTTTTGAGACCGATGCCGATATTGGTATCCGTTCAGGCGATGATGTCTATCTACGTTTAAGAGCTAAGAAAAACTGGACTCTACGCAATGACTTCCATTTCAACGCCGAACAGATTTATCGCTATGGCAGTAAAAGTGAAAACTATCTTCGAACAAATTTAGAACTGATTCACGCACGCCCAAACCAACCTTTTTTATCAAATCAGCTCAGTTTGACCTATGCTGATACACAAGATGATGATTTAAGATGGGACAACCGTACATTCCGCCAGCATCAATTTTTTGCCCACAATAATTTCAACTATGGCATTTATACTGGGGGTTATTACAATGACAACAACCTGCGCCTCAATAGCTGGGGGCCTTTTGTTTCATGGCGTCAACCGCTATGGCGTGAATGGTTCTATGTACAGGGCGGCCTGAACTACTTCAATGACCACCGCGAAGACCGTAGCCATTATGTCAGTACTTTTATTCGCTTTGAAACATTGTTCTGATGAAAACACCAGCATAATTGTGGATAACTTCAATGTTATCCATAGAGACAAAAAACCTCTGACGGATCAGAGGTTTTTATTATTTAAGGGGCTACTTCAACAACAGGCTATTGATGCGTTTGACATAAGCCGCAGGGTCTTCTGGCAAGCCGCCCTCGGCAATCACCGCCTGATCAAAAATCACGTTGGCAAGGTCATCAAACTGTGCTGAGCTTTCCAGTTTTTTGACTAATGGATGTTCAGGATTAATTTCCAGCGTTGGCTTGCTTTCAGGAACCGCCTGACCTGCCTGTTTCAGCATACGGATCAACTGTGGAGAGAGTTCACCCTCACTGGTGACCAAACATGCAGGTGAGTCAACCAAACGGGTGGTCACACGGACTTCCTTGGTTTTGTCCTTCAATGAAGTGCTTAAACGCTCCACCACAGGTTTAAACTGTTCAGCCGCTTCCTCAAGCGCCTTTTTCTCATCCGCATCCTGTAGATCACCTAAATCCACCGCACCTTTAGACACGTTCTGTAATGGTGTCCCATCAAACTCAAAGACAAAATTCATTGCCCACTCATCGACACGGTCTGCCATGAGTAACACTTCGATGCCTTTTTTCTTGAACACTTCAAGCTGTGGTGAATTTTTCGCGGCGGTTAAGTTATCTGCTGTCACATAATAAATGGCTTTCTGCCCCTCTTTCATGCGGGCTTTATAGTCAGCCAAAGAGGTTGAGATTTCATCATTGGTCGATGTCGCATAACGTAACAGCTTTAAGATACGCTCACGGTTAGCCATATCTTCACCCAGACCTTCTTTTAACACTGAACCAAATTCAGTGTAGAAGGTCTTGAATTTTTCCTGATCTTTCTCATCTTCCGATTTTGCCAGGCCATCCAATAAGGTTAGAACACGGCGAGCATTGCCCTCACGAATGGTTTTGACATCACGGCTTTCTTGTAACAATTCACGGCTGACATTCAGCGGTAAATCGGCACTGTCCACCACGCCCTGAACGAAACGCAAGTAGTTTGGAATCAGGTTGTCTGCTTCATCCATGATGAATACACGTTTAACATAGAGCTTGATGCCCGCCTTTGCCTCACGCGTGAACAAGTCCTGCTTCGCCTGACTTGGGATATACAGCAACTGGGTATATTCGGTGCTGCCCTCAACACGGTTATGCGCCCATGCCAAAGGCTCTGCAAAATCATGGCTCAGGTTTTTATAAAACTCGATGTATTGCTCATCAGTGATTTCACTCTTATTACGTGTCCATAACGCACTTGCTGAGTTAATCGCTTCCCATTCATCGGTTTTGACCATCTGGCCACCTTTAGGCTCCTCACCCTCGGCAACCTCTTCCTCTTGCCAAACCTCTTTTTGCATTTCAATTGGCAGACTAATATGGTCTGAATATTTATTGATGATCTGTTTAACTTTCCACGACTCAAGATATTCCAGCGCATCATCACGTAAATGCAGAATGATGTCGCTACCACGGCTCGCTTTATGAATTTGCTGAACTTCAAACTCGCCTGTACCACCACTGATCCAGCGCACACCCTCGGCCGCATCCAGCCCCGCACGACGGGACTCCACCGTGATTTTATCGGCAACAATAAAGCCCGAATAGAAACCCACACCAAACTGGCCAATCAGTTGCGCATCGGCTTTCTGGTCACCTGTCAGTTTGGACATAAAGTCCTTGGTGCCTGATTTTGCAATGGTACCAAGGTTGTCAATCGCTTCCTGCTGGCTTAAACCAATACCGTTATCTGAAATGGTCAAGGTCTTGTTGTCTTTATCCAGAATGACACGAACATGCAGGTCTGGATCATTTTCATAATATTCAGGATGGTTGATCCCCTCAAAACGCAGCTTATCGCAGGCATCTGATGCATTGGAAATCAATTCACGCAGGAAAATTTCAGGATTGGAATAGAGGGAATGCGTCACCAAATGCAATAACTGAGCAACTTCAGCTTGGAAACTATAATTTTTTGAGGCTTGTTCACTCATAAATCACTCCTTATTTGTGAGGCTTAAATTTAGAATGATTTATGAATGGAGTATTTCTATGATTTTTCAATGCTTATGACTAAATTTTTTATACGCGCACGCCATTAAAATGGCCCATGACTCAACTACGCGATCCTGCAACAACTGGTCAAGCTGCAACTGTTGCTGTGCATAGGCACGTTTCAGGCATGGTGTATTGGCCCCATAGGAGTTACGCTGCTTTAACCACTGGAACTGCTTGTCCTTTTCTGCATCCCGCCCGCCCATTGGCAATGCAGCAGGATAATCTGATAGATGGTTGCCAGTTTTATATCAACATCATTCAGTCCAATATTCTGGCAGATTTGCTGTTCAGCTTTTAATTTGGCCTCCATCAATAAAAAAGGCTCTAAAATAGAGCCTAAACATTGTTTTAATTTTTTATAAAACCATTGCAGCAATCCAGCCAAAAATAAGCAGTGGGATATTAAAGTGTATAAATGTTGGCACAACAGTATCCCAAATGTGATCATGTTGACCATCAACACCCAAACCAGCGGTTGGTCCCAAAGTCGAATCAGAGGCTGGAGAACCCGCATCACCCAGTGCGGCGGCAGTCCCAATAATTGCGATCGTTGCCATCGGACTAAAACCAAACTGCAAACATAATGGCACATACATGATAGCCAGGATCGGTACGGTAGAAAATGAAGAACCGATACCAAGTGTGATCAAAAGACCAACCAAGAGCATGACAAAGGCAGCCAGGGCCTTACTGTCCCCAATCCAGCCTGCTGTTGCTTTCACAAGCTCAGGAACCTGATTGGTTGCTTCAATGACCGCAGCAAAACCTTGTGCAGCAATCATGGTAAAACCAACCAGTGCCATCATACGCATACCTGTCACAATCACATCATCGGCTTCTTTCCATTTAAAGATTCCAGCACAACTCAGGATTGCCACACCGACCAAGCCCGCGACAATCATTGAATCTGAATAGAGCTGTACGACAATCGTTGCAAGAATGGCAAATGCAGCCATGAATAACGTGAACTTTGCAATCTGGGGTGCTTGCTGCTCCTGGGTCATTTCACCCACGATACTACGTGCAACATTATGCAAGGCCTTGTCCTCATAATCTCGCGGTTTACGGTAGCTGATAAAAACCGCTGTTAACATCCCCAGGAACATTCCTGATACAGGGATCAGCATTGCTCGCGGAATTTGATCATTGCTGATATGAAAGCCGTAGCTTTGACCAAAATGGTTAATGTTGTGTCCCAAAATATCATTCAGGAAGATCGCACCAAACCCCATTGGCAAAAACATGTACGTTGCGACCAAACCGAACGTCAGCACACACGCAATCGCTCTACGATCCAGGCGTAGATGGTTGAAAACAATCAATAATGGTGGTATCAGGACAGGAATGAACGCAATATGTACTGGAATGACATTTTGCGATGCCACCGCAGCCGCACCAACTGTAAGAAAAATGAGAAATTTCATTTTCTTCTGGGTACGATTATCTGCATCATTTTTTAGACTTTTAACCAATTTATAGGCAAGTAAATCAGGTAAGCCAGAACGGGCAAGCGCCAAAGCGAAAGCACCGAGCACCCCATAAGCAAGTGCGATCTGAGCACCGCCGCCTAGACCATTATTAAATGCATCTAACGTACCCTGTACCCCCAGACCTGCCAACAAACCTCCCGTTAAAGCTCCAATTACAAGTGCAAAAACAACTGGAACCCGCCCCAGGGATAGGCCGAACATAACAGCAACCGCTGCAATAATCGCGAACATAACTTTGAACTAAATGAAACGAGGGCGCCATTCTACCAGAGTTTAAATTCCGCGATTGCCGTCAGTTGATTTTTATTTATGCATTTTTCACGATAAATTGGCGAATATAATCGGCAATTTTTTCTGGCTGACTCAGTACCGCCCAGTGATTCGCATCCAGCTCAACATATTCAAATTCCTCAACCCATTTTGGCATGGATTCCGTAATGTATTCAGGGCTTACGAAAGCATCCCGCTTCAATACAATTGCCTGCACAGGACACTGTGCATAACGCTGGCGTGGCTGGGTCAGGGATGGAATAAAGTTGGCACGGTACAGATTGATTCCATATTTACCATCCGCCACAATATTGGCATTTAATGGTAGATCCTGTTTTTTCTCCAGACCACTTAAAATCTTGCCCCATTTCTCTGGACTAAAGAATGTCCATGCTGTTGGTGCAAGCAATGGTAAATGGAATGCGCCGATGTACCATGATTTAGTCAGCATCTTCAAGACATTGCTTGGAGCGGACTTAAATTTCTCACGTAGATACAGAGAGGCGTGATCCAGGCAAGGTCCCGAAATGGTAGTATAGGATAATAAGCGACCCTTTAATTTTGGCTCAGTTGCCGATTCCCACGACTGTATAGAACCCCAGTCATGCGCTGCCATATGGAAATTACGGTTTGGCAGAACCTGATCAACCACTTCCTGCAAATCCAGTGACAAACGTGGCAAACGATAATGCTTGATGCGTTTAGGAATGGAAGATAACCCTGCACCACGAACATCGTAGGTCACGACAAAATAGTCATTTACCAACTTCTCAATAATCGGTTCCCATACTTCCTGATTGTCTGGATAGCCATGTACCAGCACCAATGGTGTGTTTTTCTCATCACCCCATGTCTTGACACAAAGTGTTTGCTGATCAGAAGTGGTGACGGTTTTTACTTGTGCTTGCATAATTCTTTCCCATTTTTTCAGTCGGCATGGTCATAAAAAAGCCATTGCCACCGATACAATAAAAATGATACTTATGGACTATGAATAGAGTTGCAAGAAAAAAAATTGACCATGAAAGACATTTTCAAAAAAATTCGAACCATTCCTGTGGTTTGTAAATTTATGATCAACCACTACTCACCTTACCGTGGTGCAGGAATCACAATTGAAACCATTGATATGGACAATTACCACATCCGTGTCAAAATGCCGCTCACCCGAAAAAACCGTAACATTGTTGGGACACATTTTGGTGGAAGTTTATACTCAATGGTTGATCCATTTTATATGCTGATCCTGATGCACCATTTAGGCCATAAATACATTGTGTGGGATAAAAGTGCCTCGATTAATTTCCTGTCACCAGGTCGCAGCACCGTCTATGCGGATATACAGCTCAGTGCCACTGAAATTGCGGAAATTAAGCAACTGGCTGAAAATCATGAACCTGTGTTTCGAAACTATACATTGAACGTTGTGGATGATGCGGGAACACGAATTGCAGAGGTTGAAAAGGTTCTGTATATCCGTCTGAAAAAGCCCAAAGCCAGTGCTTAATTTTACGCATATAAAAATGCCTGCAAGGTTTTGCAGGCATTTTTGAATCTGAGAAATTATCTTTTCTTCTCCTGAATGGCTGCACCAGCACCACCACCGATTGCGCCACCAATCGCAGCCCCAGAATCACCACCAAAGATTGATTTACCAATCACAGAACCAATACCTGCGCCAATTGCACTACTTGTGGTTGAGTTGCTGCTGCCACCCTTGGCGTTTGCACCGACACCTGCGCCCGCTGCCGCACCGACACCTGCACCAAGACTACCACCGACATGGTTACCTACACCACCACCAACAGCACCACCCAGTGCCGCCGCACCAATACGCTGGTCAGACGCACTCATATTCTGGCAGCCTGTAAACATCACCGCCGATAACATCAAAGTAGAAACTAAACCCATTGTTTTTTTCATGACTATACTCACTCCTGTTGGTTCTAATAAAAAGCATAATCTTCTTTTATGGGGAATTTGATCTGATTGTGTTATTAGAATGTCCAAATCGATTAATGTTTTGTAACGACTTTCCATTTTTATCATCATTAAGTTGACGCTTTAAATGACGAAAAGAAGCCCTTATCCTAGACAAGGGCTTCTTCCTAATTTTTAAACAATACTTGGCGTACTTCTAAATTCTAGTATTTAGTATTTGCCTTTTTTCTCACCATAAGCTGCGCCAGCACTACCGCCCAGTGCGCCACCTACCGCAGCACCAGCCTCTCCACCCAGAACTGCACCACCCAGAGCCGCACCCACACCAGCACCAATCGCACTGTTTCTGGTGTTTTTACTATTTGCACCTTTTGCATTGGCAGCAACACCCGCACCAATCGCCGCACCCAGTCCAGCGCCAATATTACCGCCTAGACCTTTTCCGACAGCACCACCTGCACCACCCCCAATGGCAGCCGAACCAATACGCTTATTTTCTGGACTTACATTTTGGCAACCCACAAACAATGTGGTTGACATTAGACCAACACCCACAATCATCATCATTTTTTTCATTAGAACTTCTCCTCTCTCAATTGAAAGTAGCATAGACTGCTTTCATGAAGCATTTACCTTGATTAAGTAATCAAGTGCTAATGCTGTAATGTGTTTATGTAACATTTGCTTGTTTTTTCCACAAAAAAGGCACCGCAAGGTGCCTTTTTTGATTTGCTGGAACTTAGAACTGGTCTGAGTTCAACGCTTGACTAAATGCCTGGTCAACTTCACTGAAATCGTTATGAAGTTCAAACTCCGCAGCTTCAGCCTCTTGACGACGACGCTCTAAGTGGTACGCAAGACCCGTACCCGCTGGGATCAAGCGACCCACAACAACGTTTTCTTTTAAGCCACGTAAATCATCTTCTTTACCTGTTACAGCAGCTTCAGTTAACACGCGTGTTGTTTCCTGGAACGATGCAGCAGAAATGAATGAGTCAGTAGAAAGCGATGCTTTGGTGATACCCATTAATTGACGTTCAAACTTCGCAGGGAACTTGTTCTGAGCCAAGACAGCTTGGTTCTCTTGAACAACGCGGATGTAATCCACTTGCTCGCCCTTAATGAAACTTGTATCACCGCCATCAGTGATATCAACTTTACGCAACATTTGACGTACAACAACTTCAATGTGCTTATCGTTGATTTTTACACCTTGCAGACGGTAAACGTCCTGAACTTCGTTCACGATATAGTTGGTTAATGCCACTTCACCTTTCAAACGTAAGATGTCATGTGGGTTTTGTGGGCCATCAGACACCGTTTCACCACGGTTGACATGCTCGCCTTCAAACACGTTCATGGTACGCCATTTCGGAATCAGCTCTTCATAAATTTCCGAGCCATCATCTGGTGTAATCACTAAACGGTTCTTACCTTTGGTCTCTTTACCAAAGCTCACGATACCAGACACTTCTGCCAGAATCGCATGCTCTTTCGGTTTACGTGCTTCGAACAAGTCAGCTACGCGTGGCAGACCACCTGTAATATCACGGGTACGAGAAGATTCCTGTGGTACACGACCAATAACGTCACCCACACCAATCGTTTCTCCATCACGGACAGTTACAATTGTATTTTGTGGCAGGAAGTAGAACTGTTCGCCGCCATCGGTTGTATCCAACACGATTGCAGGACGTAAATCTTTACCAGAAGCAGGACGTGCTGTTACAGGCAAGATTTCAACAGTGGTCATACCTGTTGCATCGTCCGTCTTAGAGGTTGCAGTTACACCATCAGCGATCTGGCTAAAACGTGCTTTACCAGCAACTTCTGTTACCAATGGATGTGTATGCGGATCCCAAGTCGCTACGATACCGCCAGCTTCTACAGCTTCACCATCTTTCAACAAGATGCTTGCACCATAAGGAAGTTTGTAACGCTCACGCTCACGTCCCAAGTCATCCGCAATACCAATTTCACCTGAACGAGAAACCGATACCAAGTGACCTTTGGCATGTTGTACAGTTTTCACGTTGTGGAAACGTACAGTACCTTTGTTACGCACTTGAACACTGTTCGCAGCAGAAGTTCGGCTCGCAGCACCACCCACGTGGAACGTACGCATGGTTAACTGTGTACCTGGCTCACCAATTGACTGTGCAGCCATTACACCAACAGATTCACCTGGGTTCACCAAATGACCACGTGCGAGGTCACGACCATAACAACGCGCACATACGCCGAATGTAGATTCACACGCAATAACTGAACGAACTTTAACTTCATCGACACCCGCTTCTTCAAGCTGAGCTGCGATTTTCTCGTCAATTAACGTACCACGAGGTAATACAACTTCATCATCAGATGCACGACGTACATCTTCCGCAGTTACACGACCCAATACGCGGTCACGTAATGGCTCGATGACATCACCACCCTGAATGAATGGTGTCATTACTAGGCCACCAGCTGTACCACAGTCAGATTCAGTAATCACCAAATCTTGTGCCACGTCTACAAGACGACGGGTCAAATAACCCGAGTTCGCTGTTTTCAATGCAGTATCAGCCAAACCTTTACGCGCACCGTGTGTTGAAATGAAGTACTGAAGTACAGTCAAACCTTCACGGAAGTTTGCCTTAATTGGGGTTTCAATGATCGAGCCATCTGGCTTCGCCATCAAACCACGCATACCAGCAAGCTGACGGATCTGCGCCGCACTACCACGGGCACCCGAGTCAGACATCATATAAATCGAGTTGAATGATTTCTGTTTCTCATCTTCACCTTGTTTGTTTTTCACAAGGGTATAAGACAAGTTATCCATCATCGCTTTCGCAACTTGGTCGTTGGTACGTGCCCAAATATCGACTACTTTGTTATAACGCTCACCCGCAGTTACGAAACCTTGCTCAAACTGTTGTTCAATTTCGCGAACTTCAGTTTCAGATTTAGCAATAATCGCTTCTTTGTTTGGTGGAATCAACATGTCTTCCATACCGACGGACACACCTGAACGCGTCGCTTGACGGAAGCCCAGATACATCAACTGGTCAGCGAAGATAACAGTATCTTTCAAACCCAATTTACGGTAGCAAGAGTTGATGAGCTTTGAGATGTTTTTCTTGGTCATCTCAAGGTTGATCATGTCAAAACTCAAACCTTGTGGAACCACTTCCCACAATAAGCAACGACCCGGTGTGGTATCAACAATAATGGTTTGCTGTTCACGCTGACCATTTTCATCAATCACGGTTTGATGTACACGTACTTTTACACGTGCATGGATCGCAACTTTACCCGTTGCTAATGCACGGTTAACTTCGTGAGTATCGGCAAACACCATGCCCTCACCCTTGGCATTTACCGCATCACGGGTGATGTAGTAAAGACCCAAGACCACGTCCTGAGAAGGTACAATGATCGGCTCACCATTTGCAGGTGACAGGATGTTGTTGGTGGACATCATCAATGCACGAGCTTCAAGCTGCGCTTCCAATGTCAATGGAACGTGTACCGCCATTTGGTCACCATCGAAGTCGGCGTTAAACGCAGCACAAACGAGTGGGTGAAGACGGATTGCCTTACCTTCAATCAGAATAGGTTCAAATGCTTGAAGACCTAGACGGTGAAGTGTTGGCGCACGGTTCAACATCACTGGATGTTGACGAATTACAGAGGCAAGAACGTCCCAAACTTCCGGCGTTTCACGCTCAACCATTTTCTTCGCAGCTTTAATGGTTGTTGCTTGACCAGAAGCTTGTAGTTTCGCGAAAATAAATGGCTTGAACAGTTCAAGTGCCATCTTCTTCGGAAGACCACATTGGTGCAGACGTAAAGTAGGACCTACGGTAATGACCGAACGGCCTGAATAGTCAACACGTTTACCAAGTAAGTTTTGACGGAAACGACCTTGTTTACCTTTGATCATATCAGCCAAAGATTTCAATGGACGTTTGTTCGAACCTGTAATTGCACGACCACGACGACCGTTATCAAGCAATGCATCAACAGACTCTTGTAACATACGTTTTTCGTTACGTACGATAATGTCTGGTGCAGCCAAGTCCAAAAGACGCTTCAAACGGTTGTTACGGTTAATCACTCGACGATATAGATCGTTTAAGTCTGAAGTCGCAAAACGACCACCTTCAAGTGGTACAAGCGGACGTAAGTCTGGTGGTAGTACTGGCAGTACATTCATCACCATCCATTCAGGCTTGTTGTTTGAATCTTTGAATGCTTCCATCAATTTCAAACGCTTAGACGATTTTTTCAGCTTAGTTTCTGAGGTCGTTTGTGGAATTTCTTCACGTAAACGCGCGATTTCAGCATCTAAATCGATATCTTTAAGCAAATCTTGAATTGCTTCTGCACCCATTTTCGCAGTGAATTCATCACCGTGTTCTTCAAGTGCGTTGTAGTATTCTTCGTCACTTAAAAGTTGATACTTTTCAAACGGTGTCATACCAGGATCAGTAACAACATAAGATTCGAAATACAATACGCGCTCGATATCGCGTAATGTCATATCAAGAAGTAAACCGATACGGCTCGGTAATGATTTCAAGAACCAGATGTGTGCAACTGGAGAAGCAAGGTCAATATGACCCATACGCTCACGACGAACTTTAGCAGTCGTTACTTCAACGCCACATTTTTCACAAATGACGCCTTTATATTTCATACGCTTGTATTTACCACACAAGCATTCATAATCTTTGACTGGACCAAAAATTTTGGCACAGAACAAACCATCACGTTCAGGTTTAAAAGTACGGTAGTTAATGGTTTCAGGCTTTTTAACTTCACCGTGAGACCATGACTTAATCATCTCTGGTGACGCAAGACCAATACGGATACGGTCAAATTCAACAGGTGCATGACCTTCTGAATCCGTTTTCTTACGCATGATATCGAGCAAGTCTTTCAATTTTTTTCTCCGTGTGTCGGGGAGCTACGCTCTTCCGACTGGGTCACAAATATTGTTTTTACTGAAATTATGGAATCTCCGCCAAGCCCCTCTTTTCAAAGAGGGGAACTTCCCCCCTTTTTTAAAGGGGGAACGAGGGGGATTTAGTCACCATTTTTCAGTTCAATGTTGATACCTAAAGAACGGATCTCTTTGGTCAATACGTTGAACGATTCAGGCATACCCGGATCCATGTAATGGTTCCCATCTACAATGTTCTTATAGATGCGTGTACGACCTTCGACGTCATCCGACTTCACTGTAAGCATTTCTTGGAGCGTATATGCAGCACCGTATGCTTCAAGTGCCCAGACTTCCATCTCACCGAAACGCTGACCACCGAATTGTGCTTTACCACCAAGCGGTTGTTGAGTTACAAGTGAGTAAGAACCTGTTGAACGCGCATGCATCTTGTCATCAACCAAGTGGTTCAGTTTCAGCATGTACATGTAACCTACAGTTACAGGACGGTCAAACTGTTCACCTGTACGACCATCAAACAATACTGTTTGACCTGTACGAGAAATGTCTGCCAATTCAAGTAAGTCTTTGATCTGGCTTTCTTCAGCACCATCAAATACAGGAGTCGCTAATGGAACACCAGCACGTAAGTTACCTGAAAGCGCCAAGATTTCTGCGTCAGTCAAGCTATCAAGCTCTTCCTGCTCACCACCAACCTTGTTATAAATCTTGTCTAAGAATTCACGCAGTTCAATCACTGTACGTTGTTCTTTCAACATTTTTTCGATCTTATCGCCAAGACCTTTCGCCGCCATACCCAAGTGAGTCTCAAGAATCTGACCCACGTTCATACGTGACGGTACACCAAGTGGGTTCAATACGATGTCGACTGGCACACCATTCGCATCATGTGGCATGTCTTCAACTGGCAAGATGTTTGATACAACACCTTTGTTACCGTGACGACCCGCCATCTTATCACCAGGCTGGATACGACGTTTAACTGCCAGGTAAACCTTAACAACTTTCAATACGCCAGTTGTTAATTCATCACCTGTAGAAAGTTTACGCTTCTTCTCAGCAAACTTCTCGTCAATCTCGTAACTCTTCTCTTTCAAGAACACTTGAATTTGAGTTAAACGCTCAGCAATTGCTTCATCATTTGGCTGGATTTCAAGTAAATCAACCAACTCTAAACCAGACAATACCTCTGCAGAAAGTTTATCACCGCGTTTGGTTGAACCACCACCATTAGATTCTTGACCTTTCAACAAACGAACAATACGTTCACGTGCTGCTTCTTCGAAGATTTTGTATTCTTCTTTCAAGTCTTTACGGTATGCATCAAGCTGAGCTTTCTCAATTGCCTGCGCACGTTCATCTTTTTCCAAACCATCACGTGTGAAGACTTGAACGTCAATCACTGTACCTTTAGTACCCGATGGAACACGTAAAGACGAGTCTTTTACGTCAGCCGCTTTTTCACCAAAGATTGCACGAAGTAATTTTTCTTCAGGTGTTAACTGAGTTTCACCTTTAGGCGTGACTTTACCAACAAGGATGTCACCCGCAGTCACTTCCGCACCGATATACACAATACCTGACTCATCCAACTTAGATAAAGCTGCTTCGCCAACGTTTGGAATATCAGCGGTAATTTCTTCCGAGCCCAACTTAGTATCACGTGCGACACATGACAATTCCTGAATGTGAATCGACGTTAAACGATCTTCTTGAAGCACACGCTCAGAAAGTAAGATCGAGTCTTCATAGTTATAACCGTTCCATGTCATGAACGCGACGCGCATGTTTTGACCCAGCGCAAGTTCACCCATGTCAGTCGATGGACCGTCAGCCAAAATATCACCACGAGCAACTTTGTCGCCCAGGTTCACGATGACATTCTGGTTAATACAGGTATTTTGGTTTGATCGTGTATATTTGATCAGGTTATAGATATCTACACCTGCTTCACCCGCAATCATTTCATCTTCGTTGACACGAATCACGATACGAGATGCATCAACATATTCAATCGCACCACCGCGGTTGGCGATTACACACACACCTGAGTCACGTGCTACGTTTGCTTCCATACCTGTACCAACAAGCGGCTTGTCAGCACGCAATGTAGGAACAGCCTGACGTTGCATGTTCGAACCCATCAAGGCACGGTTCGCATCATCGTGTTCAAGGAATGGAATCAATGATGCTGCAACAGAAACAACCTGCTGTGCAGAAACATCCATATGTGTGACGCGCTCAGGCGACATACGCACAAATTCACCTTGATGACGGACAGAAACCATTTCTTCAGTCAAGTTGCCATCTTTATCCACTGCTGAGTCGGCTTGTGCAATGACAGTGCCTACTTCTTCAATTGCAGATAAGTATTCAACTTCATCAGTCACACGACCATCAACAACTTTACGGTATGGTGTTTCCAAGAAACCGAAGTCATTCGCTTTAGCATAGACAGAAAGCGAGTTGATCAAACCAATGTTTGGACCTTCAGGTGTTTCAATTGGACAAACACGACCATAGTGAGTTTGATGTACGTCACGTACTTCAAAGCCTGCACGTTCACGCGTCAAACCACCAGGACCAAGCGCAGATACACGACGTTTGTGGGTAATCTCAGACAATGGGTTATTTTGGTCCATGAACTGAGACAATTGGCTTGAACCAAAGAATTCTTTGATTGCCGCAGCAACTGGTTTGGCGTTAATTAAATCTTGCGGAGACAAGTTATCAGTTTCTGCTTGGCTTAAACGCTCTTTCACAGCACGTTCAACACGGACTAGACCAACACGGAATTGGTTTTCTGTCATTTCACCCACAGAACGTACACGACGGTTACCTAAGTGATCGATATCGTCGACTTCACCTTTACCGTTACGGATTTCTACTAATGTACGTAATACATCAATAATATCGTCGTGTGACAGAATACCTTCAACTTCACGTGACTTCTGGTCAGTACCGACTTCGTATGGACGCCCCAAACGACGGTTGAACTTCATACGACCCACTGGAGAAAGGTCATAACGCTCAGAAGAGAAGAACAAATTATTGAATAGGTTTTCAGCAGCTTCTTTCGTCGGCGGCTCGCCTGGACGCATGACTTTATAGATTTCAACAAGTGCTTCTTCACGACCTGTTGTTGTATCTGCACGTAATGTATCCGCAACAAACGAACCACGATCAATATCATTCGTGAATAGGATGTTAAACTGCTTCACACCATTTTCAGCGATCTTCACCATGATGTCATGGCTAAGAACGGTATTCGCAGGAATCACATCACCACTTTTCAGTGTGATATCTTCAGCTGTAATACGCTCATATAAATATTCATCAGGTACAGAAAGCTTGGCTAAGTTCGCAGCTTCCATTTGACGTACGTGACGTGCGTTAATACGTTTACCTTGTTCAACGATCGCTTTACCATCATTGTCTAAGATATCAAATTGTGCCATTTCACCACGTAAGCGATCTGGAACAAGATCAATTTGATAGCTACCCATATCAAGATATACAGGTACTTTTTCATAGAACAAATTCAAGATTTGTTCATTGCTGTAATTCAAGGCACGTAGAATCACCGTTGCCAGTAACTTACGACGACGGTCAATACGTACGAATACTAAATCTTTAGCATCAAATTCAAAATCTAACCATGAACCACGGTAAGGAATAATACGTGCTGAATACAACACTTTACCACTTGAGTGGGTTTTACCCTTGTCATGGTCAAAGAATACACCTGGTGAACGGTGTAATTGAGATACGATGACACGCTCAGTACCGTTGATAACGAAAGTACCGTTATCGGTCATGAGTGGCATTTCACCCATGTAAACTTCTTGTTCACGCACGTCTTTAATTGATTTCGTTTCACGATCTTTAATGATCAAACGAATTTTTACGCGCATTGGTGCTGCATAAGTTGAACCACGTAAAATACATTCACGTACGTCAAACTCAGGCTTACCAAGACTATACTCAACAAATTCTAAAGCAGCATTGCCAGAATAACTTTCAATAGGAAAAACTGAACGAAATGCGGCTTGGAGACCGATATCTTCGCGATTTTTTGGAGTTTTACCGCCTTGTAAGAATGTACGGTACGAATCGACCTGAATCGACAGTAAGTACGGTGCTTCCATTACGTGGGGCAATTTACCAAAATTCTTACGGATCCGTTTCTTTTCGGTATATGAGTATGCCATCTGGAGTCCTCGGAAAGTAAACTAAACCCGCCTGCAGAACGGGTCTAGAAAGAATTACGCAGGCCGATATGGCCACCACTGTTTACAAATGCTGCAATTTTAGTGGTATTAAAACGCTTAACAATATTTTTATAAGCAAAAAAATATTGGTAAGCGTTTGATTTCATAAATTTTGTTTAAATAATACGCACAATGAACGTAAAACTATCAAAAAACGAGCCGATTATTGTAACGCAAAAAGGCTGATGACCCAAGAGCCATCAGCCATTTTTTGGAGCCGATTTTGAAAAAATCGACTCCCTACAGCATTACTTAAGTGTAACTGTAGCACCAGCTTCTTCAAGCTTCTTCTTAAGTTCTTCGCCTTCTTCTTTAGAAACGCCTTCTTTAAGAACTGCAGGAGCGCCTTCAACAAGATCTTTAGCTTCTTTAAGACCAAGGCCAGTAGCTTCACGAACTGCTTTAATTACAGCAACTTTGTTAGCACCGAAAGAAGTCAACTCAACGTTGAATTCAGTTTGCTCTTCAACAGCAGCAGCAGCTGGACCAGCAGCTACAGCTACAGCAGCAGCAGATACATTGAAACGCTCTTCAAATGCTTTGATTAAGTCAACAAGTTCGATAACTTTTAATTCAGCAACTGCGTCTAAGATTTGTTCGTTTGTTAAAGCCATGAGAATAACTCCAAATGGATATTGAATGGTGTGAAAGTAGATTTAAGCTTAAGCAGCTTCTGACTCGTTTTTCTCTTGGAGCGCTGTAAGTAAACGACCCAATTTCGAAATAGGAGCTTGAAGAACAGAGGCAAGCATAGTAAGCGCTTTTTCGTGGTTCGGAAGGTTTGCAATAATACTAACTTCTTCACCTTGATAAAGTTTGCCGTCAAATGCAGCAGCTTTTAATTCAAATGCTTTGTTAGTTTTAGCAAATTCTTCGAACAAGCGTGCAGCTGCACCCATATCGTCTTCAGAAGTTGAGAATGCTAAGATTGTTGGACCAACCAGATTGTCATTCAAGATAGAGAATTGCGTATCTTGAAGAGCACGTTTAGCTAAAGTATTACGTACAACACGTGTAGCAACACCTAGTTTACGAGCTTCAACACGAAGAGCAGTTAATTGCTCAACCGTTAAACCCTGGTAGTCAGCAACAACGGCAGCGAACGCTGTAGAAGCAACTTCAGTTACTTCAGCAACGATCTGTTTTTTGTCTTCGATAAGAAGAGCCATTGTAAAACCTCCTAACGGTGATTTATGCACCCATACAGGCACACTCCCAATTCGTAAGCCTTTCGACTTACACGCGGAGGAGTAACAAATCACACCACCGCGTCTACTCAGACTGGTATTTTAAGAAGCAAATCCTAAAACCTGCCTCGCCTGAGGTCTTTGACGCTGATAAACCTTCATTTATCAATTCAAAGTTTGCTCGGACCCTCTTTTAACAAAAGAGACCGAGGCTTTAAAATTCTGTCTAATTACTTAGAAACGTTGTTTACGTCAACAGTAAGACCTGGGCCCATAGTCGAGCTTAAAGTGATCTTCTTAACGTATACACCTTTAGAGGTTGCAGGTTTTAAACGTTTTAAATCTGCAATTAAAGTTTCAACGTTTTGACGTACAGCTTCTTCGCTAAAGCCAAGTTGACCGATTGCAGCGTGGATGATACCACCCTTGTCTACACGGTAACGTGCCTGACCAGATTTAGCATTTTTAACTGCATTAGCAACATCTGGAGTCACTGTACCCACTTTAGGGTTTGGCATTAAGCCACGCGGACCAAGAATTGTACCTAACTTACCAACAACGCGCATTGCATCAGGAGCAGCAATAACTACGTCGAAATCAAGATTTCCACCTTGAATGCTTTCAGCAAGGTCATCAAATCCCACAACATCTGCACCAGCTTCTTTTGCAGCTTCAGCAGCAGCACCCTGAGCAAATACTGCTACACGTACAGTTTTACCTGTACCTGCAGGTAAAGTCGTCGCACCACGAACAACCTGATCAGATTTACGTGGATCAACACCAAGGTTTACAGAGATGTCTAATGATTCTTTGAACTTCGCAGCTGGAAGGCTGTTAAGAACTTGTACCGCTTCTTCCAAAGTATAAACTTTGTTTGCCTCTACAGCAGCAGCAATGGCTTTTTGACGTTTAGTTAACTTTGCCATGTCTTATAGCTCCACTTCCAAGCCCATAGAACGTGCAGAACCAGCAATGGTACGCACACGAGCGTCTAAATCAGCACCAGTTAAATCTGGTTCTTTAGTAGTCGCAATTTCTTCCAATTGAGCACGAGTCAACTTACCAACTTTAGTTTTGTTCGGTACAGAAGAACCCTTTTGAATACCAGCAGCTTTCTTAAGAAGAATAGATGCAGGTGGAGTTTTCATGATGAATGTGAACGATTTATCGTTGTACACAGTGATCACGACAGGAATTGGCAAGCCAACTTCAAGTTTTTGTGTAGCAGCATTGAATTCTTTACAGAATGCCATGATGTTTACACCACGTTGACCTAAAGCAGGACCAATTGGTGGAGATGGATTTGCTTTACCAGCTGGAACTTGCAGCTTGATATAGCCGTCAATCTTCTTAGCCATTGAAAATTACCTCTGGGTACAGACGCCGTCAGGCTCCCCAAAAAATTAAACAACACCAAAGTGTTAGAACAACAATGCCCGATCAAATCGGGCGCTTACCAACCAACTCAAATTAAATCGTTTTTTCGACTTGTCGAAACTCAAGTTCAACTTGCGTTGGTCGATTAAATACATTAATCGTCAACGTTAAACGCGACTTTTCGTACTGAACTTCCTCCACGACTCCTTTAAAGTCAGTGAACGGACCATCAATAACGAGTAATTCTTCACCTGGTTCAAACATCGTCTTAGGACGCGGTGCTTCACCAGTATTACGTACACGAGCAAGAATCGCATCAGCTTCACGTTGAGAAATTGGTGCTGGTTTTTCTGGCGTACCGCCGATAAAACCAAGAACCTTTGGACATTCTTTTACAATGTGCCAAGTATCATCATTCATTTCCATTTCGACTAACACATAGCCTGGAAAGAATTTACGTTCAGATTTACGTTTCTTACCGTCCTTCATTTCAACTACTTCTTCAGTAGGAACTAGGACTTCACCAAAGCTGTCAGCTACCGTGCTACGTTGAATACGTTCATTAAGCGAACGCATCACTTGTTTTTCAAAACCTGAATAGGCATGAATAATATACCAACGTTTCATGGCGCTCTTACCCGATAATTAACTTAATAAACCAACCTAACCCATAATCAAAGCACCACAACACTAGAGATGCAATAATTACTACCAAGAGCACCTGCCACGAAGTGGTGATCGTCTCTTGTTTCGTCGGCCAAGTCACTCGACGCAGTTCAATTCGTGCATCTTGCAACAAGCGCACAAAGCCTTTACCTTGATGGGTGGCGTATAATAAACCTAAAGCGACAACGATACAAGCCAAAATTACCCCAACGCGCACCCAAATATCATTTGCAGGCGCCCAATAGGCAGGTAAATGCTGATTTACCAATGCAGAACCGATTAGCAAAGCAATAGCAACCAACCACAGGACAGCATCCAATGGCGAACTTGAACTTACAACTTCTGCATTATTTCTTTGAGGGATTGGCGCGTCGCTTAATGCGTCACGCGATTTATCATTCGACATTTTTTTACTCGTCGTTGAATTCGCGACTTATTATATGACAACTTAGCCAGAATCAAGCTTTTTTATTTAAAAAAAGTGGCAGGCCAGGAGGGACTCGAACCCCCAACATTCGGTTTTGGAGACCGACGCTCTACCAATTGAACTACTGACCTATTAAGCAAATCGAAAGCCGAAGCTTTCGATTTGAGTCTAACACAGTATGGAGCTTATGCAGTTACTTTCGCAACAACACCAGCACCTACAGTACGACCACCTTCACGGATTGCAAAACGTAGACCTGGGTCCATTGCGATCGGGTGGATTAACTCTACTGACATTTCTACGTTGTCACCAGGCATTACCATTTCTACGCCATCTTGTAGTTTGATCGCGCCAGTTACGTCAGTTGTACGGAAGTAGAACTGTGGACGGTAACCGTTAAGGAATGGAGTGTGACGACCACCCTCTTCTTTAGAAAGTACGTATACTTCCGCATCGAATTTGGTGTGTGGCTTGATTGTACCTGG
>NZ_DDAH01000088.1:911-2552 GCF_002333245.1 Acinetobacter sp. UBA2063 | reverse complement strand
AAGCTAATAATATTCCCGAATGGTTTTTTATCATTGTAGACACGGTTAGTCCGTGAAAAAGCCTGAATTAGACCATGATATTTAAGGTTCTTATCGACATACAAGGTATTTAACGGCTTTGAGTCAAAGCCCGTGAGGAACATATTTACGACCAGTAAAATATCAATCTGCTTTTTCTTTACCCGATCTGCAATATCACGGTAATAGGCATAGAATCCATCACCAGAGTTATAATTCGTGCCGAACTGAGCATTATAATTGGCAATATAGCGATCCAATTTATCACGACTAGACTGATTTATTTGGTTCGGAGTATCCGTTGATTCTTCTTGAATCAATCCATTTTGGTCGTTGTTCTCAACAGCTTCATTCGCACCGTAGGAGAAAATGGTCGCAATGGTGAGAGGTTTAAATAATCGCCCCTCCGCTTCGTCTTGTTGTTGCTTTTCCGCTTGGACTTTCTCAAATAGGTCGTAATATTGGGTCAAGGTATCAACTGAACTCACACAAAACATTGCGGTAAATTCACGATTCTTGGTTTTGGTGTCATGTGTCTCAACGATATAACGTGCGATCATTTCTAATCGCTGCGGATTGTCATATAGCTCTTGGGTATCAATCCCCTCGACATCTTCGTCAAATTGCTCATGATTTTCTATTAACCCCATCCCGACCTTCCCCTTTAAAAGGGGAAGGGGTAAAGCCTCTCCTTCCTTTGCAGGGAGGGAATTAAGTGTTGGCAAGTTCCCCTGATAAGGGGGATTTAGGGGGTCAAAAACCCCAGCCGAGCTCGCCTCATCAAACTGGTCATTGCTTGCCATGCCTTTAGCAGTATATTTGCCACGGTAATCAATCTGGAACTGCAATACATTGCGGTCTCGAATTGCATCCACAATGACATATTGATGCAAACATTGATTGAATAAATAATCTGTGGTGAGTTTCAAACCTGCTTTAGATTGACTATTTTCCTCAAAGATCGGTGTTCCCGTGAATCCAAACATCTGTGCATTACTAAAGAACTTTTTAATGTTCTGATGAGTCTCACCAAATTGGCTACGGTGACACTCATCAAAGATAAACACCACTTTTTTATTTTTAAGATAATCAATCGATTCTAAATAGCGGTCTGTGCTAATCGCACGATTTAACTTTTGGATGGTGGTCACAATCAGTTTGTCGTGGCGTTGATCGAGTTGTTTTACCAAAGTATGCGTGCTGTCTGTGCTATCCACACTCTCCGCTTTAAAAGCATTAAACTCACGTGAGGTTTGTGTGTCGAGGTCGTTACGATCCACCACAAACAAGACCTTTTCTACATCAGGCATATTCATGATGATCTGACTGGCTTTAAATGAAGTCAGGGTTTTACCTGAACCTGTAGTGTGCCAGATATAGCCGTTCTGATCGGAGTTTTGCACATGCTCCACAATTTTCTGCACCGCATAAATCTGATAGGGACGCAGCACCATCAGGCTTTTGGTGGTTTCCAGCATTACCATGTATTGAGTCAGCATGTCTGTAAGATGCTGATGATTTAAAAATACTTCGGCAAAGTCGACAATTTCATTGATGTGTTTATTGGCAACATCTGCCCATGGAAAGGCAAACTCAATCCCAGTCGTACAGATCGGAAGAGCG
>NZ_DDAH01000088.1:0-699 GCF_002333245.1 Acinetobacter sp. UBA2063 | reverse complement strand
CAAACTCAATCCCAGTCGTACCATTTGAGTAATAGCGAGTATTTGCACCATTACTAATGACAAAAAGCTGAATAAAACCAAATAGCCCTTGCCCTGCCCAATATGCTTCACGAATATAGCGTTGGGTTTGATTAAAGGCTTCGGCAATTTCCATGCCTCGTTTTTTCAATTCAATTTGAACTAAAGGCAAACCATTGACCAGTAAAGTCACATCAAAACGGCTGGTTCTGCCATTATAGTCGCGGTGGTCGATGGTGATTTGATTGGTCACCTGATAGATGTTCTTGCTTGGGTCATCCGAGAGAAAAAAGATGTGTTTGCTGCTGCCGTCATCAAATTTAACAGGAAACTGGTCACGTAAATTTTTAGCCCGTTCAAATACCGTACCTGTATTTAGAAAGCTAATGACCTGCTTCCATTCAGTTTCTGACAGTGGCGCAAGTCCATTGGCACGTTCAATTTGTGTTTTCAGGTTAGACAGTAGTTGGCGTTCATCCTTGATGGTCACCGCAGCATATCCCAATTGCTTGAGCTGGCTAATCAGTTTATTTTCAAGTTGGTATTCGCTTTGTACTGTCATTTAAAACTCAATTTATCCATGATTAATCGCCCTAATTTTAACCTGCTAAATCTAAACCCCTCTAAATCTCCCCTTATTAAGGGGAGACTTACCACGAATCTTATAAGTCATGGGATTCG
>NZ_DDAH01000252.1:0-4989 GCF_002333245.1 Acinetobacter sp. UBA2063 | reverse complement strand
GGCGCCAAATAAGTAAGGTGCCCACCACCATCAACCGAGAGTTGATCATGGGCTTTTTTCTTAAATTCATTCAGAATCTTTTCATCATCACAATGAATCCATCGCACGGTATGTACATTTACAGGCTCATAAATACAGTCCACCTTATATTCTTCTTTTAGACGATACGCAACCACATCAAACTGTAACACACCCACCGCACCCACAATCAGGTCATTGTTGATTTGTGGCATAAACACCTGTGTCGCGCCCTCTTCCGACAGCTCTTTCAGGCCTTTCTGCAATTGCTTGGACTTTAACGGATCACGTAAACGCACACGGCGGAACATTTCAGGGGCGAAGTGTGGAATCCCCGTAAAATGCAGGTTTTCACCACTGGTAAAGGTATCGCCAATCTGGATGGTGCCGTGGTTATGTAGACCAATAATGTCCCCAGGCCAGGCTTCTTCCAAATGCTCACGCTCACCCGCCAGGAATGTCAGGGCATCACTGATACGGACGTCTTTACCGATACGCACATGATTCATTTTCAAGCCTTTTTCATATTTACCTGAGCAAATACGCATAAAGGCAATACGGTCACGGTGTTTCGGGTCCATGTTGGCCTGAATTTTAAACACGAAGCCTGTAAAACCCTCTTCATTGGCATCGACAGTACGTTCCTGAGTTGGATGCGCCTTAGGTTCTGGTGCCCAGTTGATAAAGGCATCCAGCACATGGTCAACCGCAAAGTTACCCAATGCCGTACCGAACAGCACAGGGGTTTGCTTGCCTTGCAGAAACAGCTCGCGATCTAATGGTTCATTTGCCATCTGTACCAGCTCAAGTGACTCCTCAAAAGAGGCCCAGGCCAATTCGCCGACTTTTTCACGAATATCCGCATGGTCATAACCATCACGCACTTCAATATCAGTAATGGTTGAACCAAAACCTGCTTTATACACATAAAACTTTTCTTCGATCAGGTTAAACACCCCAGCGAAGTCACGACCTGTACCAAGCGGCCAAGTGATCGGCACACATTTGATTTTGAGAACGTTTTCAATTTCATCCAACAGCTCTAAAGGCTCACGGATTTCACGGTCCATTTTGTTGACGAATGAAATGATGGGTGTGTCACGCATGCGACACACTTCCATCAGTTTAATGGTACGTTCCTCAACGCCTTTTGCACCATCAATCACCATTAAGGCAGAATCCACGGCAGTTAAGGTACGGTAGGTATCTTCCGAGAAGTCTTCGTGTCCTGGGGTATCCAGCAGGTTGATGGTGTGCTTTTTATAGGGAAACTGCATCACCGAGGTGGTAATCGAAATACCACGTTCCTTTTCCATTTCCATCCAGTCGGATGTTGCGGAACGGTCAGACTTACGGCTTTTCACCATTCCCGCAACCTGAATGGCCTTACCCCATAACAGCAGTTTCTCGGTCATGGTGGTCTTACCCGCATCGGGGTGGGAAATAATCGCAAAGGTGCGTCGCTGGGCAACCTGTGCCGCTAGTTCATCTTTAAAACTCATGAGAAAAATCTACAATATGTACACAGTTATGTACACATTTCTAAATATGTACTAAAACTGAAAAAGTGGGAATTCAAAATTGGCGTAATTGTAGCAGATTTAGAGTTATATAGGCATAGTGGGTCATCCAGTCGCTCATATGGGTTTGAGCCATCTAGTTTTATACACTCAATCTATATCTTTGCTTTGGACTTTTTGGTTTGTCTGAAATTGTACGTTCAATCAACCCTGCCTCTATAGCTGGATTAAGGTAATCCTGTTGGATAGTGGGATAAGCCCAGTAAAGACATTACTTCTATCAAACTATACTCTTCTTGCCCCATAACTGAAACAAAGCATTGAACATGATCACCAGCTTGTACGGTAGCTTGATCGGTATCATGTACGGTGACTTGATCGGTTGCTGATGAATTCTAAAATGACATCAAAAATTATTTTTCAATCCAAGCCCTTAATAAGGAGCAGAACAACCTACTCCTTAACCTTATATCAACTTGTCCAAGCATTCGATAACATTTCAGCCTGCTTCATAACTAACTCAATAGCCTCTGCCGCTTTGTCAGGTGGATACTTCCAACGCTGTAAAGTACGTCGTACCAAGATTTTAAGCTGGGCACGTACACTATCTCGAACTTGCCAATCCACAGTCGTTGATTTGCGCAACTTCTCGGTAATCTCTCGGGCAATTTGCTTGAGCGTATCATCACCCAATTCACGCACCGCACTTTCATTATTTGCTAAAGCATCATAGAAAGCGATTTCATCAGGGTTCAAACCTAGCGACGCTTCACGTTCCATTTCAGCTTGAAAGTCTTTCGCCATTTGTATCAGTTCTTCAATGACTTGAGAGGTTTCAATCGCACGGTTATTATATTTCCTTAGAGTTTCCTGCAAACGGTCAGAGAAGCGTTTCTCCTGCACAAGGTTATTACGCGTTTTTGCCTTGATACCATCATTCAATAATTTTTCTAATAATTCGACTGCCAAGTTACGATATGGCATCTGCCGAACATCTTCTAAAAACTCATCCGACAGTAAGCCAATATTAGGTTTATCTAAACCACAAAGTGCAAATACATCTGCCACACCATCAGCAAGGACAGCATTATCCAAAATTTGTTTAAGCGTACTATCCTTTTCAGCTTGCGATAATTTACGATCCACAGAAGTATGTTTACTGATCACGGCCTTAATGGCTGAATAAAATGCAATTTCCTTATGTAATGTCTTGGCTTCATCCAAGGTACCGCACAATGAAAAGGCTTTATTAATTGTAAGTACTAAATCTAAAAAGCGTTTTTTGCCATCTTTCAAACTCAGCACATAGTTGGCTGCTGGAATAATCAGTCGATGTGCTTGTGTTTCATAACTGCTTAAATCCAACCCAGTTTGGTCAGTGGTCTTGGCAAACATCCCACGAATGGCATCCATTTTCTCAGCAAGCACGGCATAGGCTTCTTCCGCACGTAAAGTCGGTTCACCTTTACCCTTTGCATCGGTATAGGTTTTTAATGCCTGCTTTAACTCATTGGCAATCCCAATATAATCAACAACCAAACCACCTTGCTTGTCTTTAAAGACACGGTTTACTCGTGCAATGGCCTGCATGAGGTTATGACCTTTCATTGGTTTGTCGATATACATGGTATGGGTACAGGGTGCATCAAAACCTGTCAGCCACATATCCCGTACAATCACCAACTGTAACGGGTCATTCACATCTTTAAAGCGTTTCTCAAAGCGTTTTTTAGTTTGCTTATTATAGATATGGGGTTGCAATAACGGTTTATCCGATGCCGAACCCGTCATCACAATTTTGATTTTGCCTTTTTTCGGGTCATCATCATGCCAATCTGGGCGCAGAGCAATAATTTCATTATACAAATGCACGCAGATTTCACGACTCATGGTCACAATCATGCCTTTTCCTGCTGTGGCTTCAGTACGGGCTTCAAAATGTGTTACCAAATCCGCAGCAATCTGTTTCAGGCGTGGGGTTGCACCCACTAACTTTTCTAAGCGACTCCATTCACCCTTGGTCTTCTCACGACTACCGACATCTTCTTCATCTTCCACCACCTCATCAACTTGATCAGAGAGTTCCTCAATTTCAGCCTTATTAATATCCAATTTTGCCAAACGGGATTCATAATAAATTGGCACAGTTGCGCCGTCCTCGACCGCATCTTGAATATCATAAATCGAAACATAATCACCAAAGACAGCTCGAGTGTCTTTGTCTTCACTGGAAATTGGCGTACCTGTAAAACCAATAAAAGCTGCATTCTTTAAAGCATCACGCATGTGCTTGGCATAGCCAAATTTATAAGTCCCATCATTAGACAGTTTGGCTTTGAGTCCATATTGGCTACGGTGTGCTTCATCAGACATCACCACAATATTGTGCCGACCATTCAGCAATGGATGTTCAGTTTCTCCATCAAGCAAAGCAAACTTTTGTACCGTGGTAAAAATAATTCCGCCTGATTCACGTTCAGCAAGGAGTTGTCTTAGCTCATCACGATTATTGGCTTGTACTGGCGTTTGTTTTAATAATTCCTGTGCCTGACTAAAGGTTTCAAAGAGTTGTCCATCTAGGTCATTACGATCAGTCACAATCAATAAGGTAGGATTCTGCATTGCAGGTTGTTGAAGCAGCTTCCCAGCATAGCAACACATCGAGATACTTTTGCCTGAACCTTGGGTATGCCAAACCACCCCTGCTTTTTTATCCCCTGTAGGATTCGATGCGGCAATAGTCGACTGAACAGCTTCACGCACTGCATGGAACTGGTGATAACCCGCAATTTTTTTAATGGTAGCGCCTGCGGCTTGTTGAGAGCCACCATCAATTTCAAATAAAATAAAGAAACGGATGTAATCGAGGAATAACCCACGATCAAAAAAGCCTCGAATAACGGTTTCAAGCTCCCACTCCAACTGCGGCTTATCATCTTCATTTTTAATGGTACGCCACGGCAAGAAACGTTCTTGACTTGCTGTTAATGAACCGACCCGAGCTGTAATCCCATCACTTACCACCAATGCTTCATTAAATACAAACAGATCAGAAACTTCTTCTTTATAGGTTTGTAGTTGATTTAACGCATCCCAAATATCTGCATTTTCATCGGTGGGGCTTTTTAGCTCAAGTACAGCAAATGGTATACCATTAATAAAGCAGATAATGTCAGGTCGTCTTGGTTGCTTTGTACCTTGGATGGTAAATTGATTAATGGCAACAAAGCGATTTTGGTAAATATGATTAAAATCGACCAAAAATGCATGGTCATTGACCCAGTCATCTTCTTTTTTATAACTGACGGGTACACCTTCCAGTAACATGTGGTGAAAAGCACGGTTATTGGTGATTAAATCCAGACTTTCAGGCTTAGTGAGTTTTTGTAAAACCTGCTCAAAACAGCTCACTGGCAAATGTGGATTTAAGCGTTCAAAAGCAGTTTGTAAA
>NZ_DDAH01000179.1:32441-33406 GCF_002333245.1 Acinetobacter sp. UBA2063 | reverse complement strand
ATCTTAAATATTTTTCACCCCTTTTGTCTTTAGCTTTTTTCATCAAAAAGCATGATTGATTTGATCATTTTAATTTTGCTCAACACACTACATAAATTTACTTGATAAACAGGGTCTGTTGACCATTTCAAACATGCATTAAGTTATAGACTAAAAAACTCAACTGGCAAATCACCCTCTTTTTGCGTTAGGCTTTCAGCCATATCTTTTCTTGTTTTCTATGGTTTACAGCATGTTTAAAATTTATGGTATTAAAAACTGCAATTCAATGAAAAAGGCCTTTGATGCCTTAGAGGCAAAGGGTATTGCCTATGAATTTCATGACTACAAAAAACAGGGAATTGATGCGGCAACTTTAGCGCTTTGGCTGAAAGAAATGGGTGCGGATAAGGTGCTGAATAAAAAAGGCACAACTTGGCGCAAGTTATCCGAAGCGGAACAGGCCCATGCCAGCAGCAATGAGCAAAACCTGATTGAGACCCTCATTGCCCAACCTAGCCTGATAAAACGTCCAGTGCTGCAAACTCCACAGGGCTTTGTGATTGGCTTTGATGAGGCGACTTACCAGAATCTCTCCGCTTAAACAGATAAAAATAAAAAACCGAGTCTCAGGACTCGGTTTTTTTCAGTTCAAACTCAAATTAGTTGGCACGAACCCAGGTCTGGTTACGGCCTAGAGCGGCCACACCAATATAGCCACGCAGTTTAAGCTTTTTACCACCCTCGATGATTTCAGCTTTCAACTTATAGGTCTTGCCATTTTTAGGGTCGATAATTGAACCACCATCGTAATTCACACCACCGACATTTTTCAGGCCATGCACAATAGTCACGCCTTTAAGTGATTTGTTGTGATAGGTTCCTTCACATTTAGAGCAGGCATCTTCCTGACCTGGGACTAAATATTTTTGAATAGACGCTGTTAACGAACCATCCTTTTGCTCAGTAAACTTCACAATCGCCTT
>NZ_DDAH01000179.1:24758-32201 GCF_002333245.1 Acinetobacter sp. UBA2063 | reverse complement strand
GCATTGGCAAAAGTTGTTAAACCGAGCAATCCAAATGCTAAAGCAATTTTCTTCATTTTTGTAATATCCTTAAGGGGTCTTTTCAAGACTAAGAGTATTGAGAATTTCTATCAATATTGCAATGCTTGATTATGACTATTGGGTATAGCCTGAGCAACAACAAAACATTGCTGTAATTACAGCGCAAGGCACATGAGTCAAAACTCTCTTAGTTATATACTGAACTAACAATATGGAAAAATTATGAAATTTGGTACTGTTTGGAAATATTATTTTACTGAATCATTACTAAAAGCGACCATTCGTACGCCGAGTCAGTTTAATTTAGCCCCGAATGCTTTGCGACCTTTATTAGACCAACTTTGTCGTCTATTCCCCCAAAATCCCACAGTACAAATTCGACCATTGCGCTTAGCAGGCGTGCGTGGTGAAGAAATCAAGGCACAAGCGTCTGCCACACAACTTATTTTTCATATTCATGGCGGTGCTTTTTTCCTGGGGAGTTTAAGTACGCATCGGGCCCTCATGACTGATATTGCTGCGCGCACGCAAATGCAAGTGGTTCATATGGATTATCCGCTTGCGCCTGAACATCCCTACCCTGAGGCAATTGACGCCATTTTTGATGTCTATCAGGCGCTTCTGGTACAAGGTATCCAACCCAAAGATATTATTATTTCGGGGGATTCTTGTGGTGCCAATCTCGCGTTGGCATTGTGCTTACGATTAAAAGCACAACCTGATCTCATGCCAAGCGGTTTAATTTTAATGTCACCCTATTTAGATCTGACCCTCACCAGTGAATCATTACGCTTTAACCAAAAACATGATGCTCTGCTCTCTATTGAAGCCTTACAAGCAGGAATTAATCATTACTTAAAAGATGGTGTACAAGCGGATGATCCGCGTGTTTCTCCTCTATTTGATGATCTTAAAGGCTTACCGCCAACACTGGTGCAAGTCGGTTCAAAAGAAATTTTACTGGATGATTCAAAACGCTTTAGAGAAAAAGCTGAAAAAGCTGGAGTCAAAGTACACTTTAAACTTTACACAGGCATGTGGCATAATTTCCAGATGTTCAATGCATGGTTCCCTGAAGCAAAACAGGCACTGGCGGATATTGCGGATTTCGCCCATTCACTTGACCGTGACTAGGCCGCTTAAATTTTATGCAAAAATGGTCAGCTATGGCTGACCATTGTCACTGTTAATTTAATTTTGTCATCATAAAATAAATCTGATTGGATATTCACATCACCCCCCTTTTTTCAAAAAATTTTCCCGTTATAATTTGCATTAAAAAGCCTAGAGCTAGACTTTTTTCTCATTCCAAAGATGTTATTGTTATTTTAATTATTATTCTTCAATATTTTGAGGACAACTCTACAGTTTCTACGGAATCTCATTGCATATAAGGATGCATGCCAATGGTCAAGATTCGTTTTAATAGGTCAACTGACACAAAGAGATGGGGCCTCAGGCTTTTTTTGGAACATCAAATTGTAGTCAATTGGACCATACTTAAAAAAAGTATTTTATTACTGATACTTGCTGCTGTTATGAACCTGTTCTGGATCAGCTGGGATATTTTTATCCTCACCCATCCAGCATATTCAGCATGGGTACATTTAAACCTGGTCTGGTCTCAGTTATGGACCAGCCTGATTATGCTTGTGGTTTTAGTGGCCATCATTTTTCCCTGCCACTTTTATAGGGATCGGAAATGGGCAAAGGAGTTTCTTCCCCTCATTACGGTGCAGGTCTTTACCGCAATGCTTTGCCATAACAGCTATCTGGTGGGAAGCTTTAGTCCAGCAACCATGGTGGGTTATGTCAGCGTGGTGGGTGTGGGCTTGATCCTGTTTAACCGTAAAATGATTTACTACGCCCTTGTGCCTGCCACCATTGCCCTGTTGTTCTGCAATTATATGAGCATTATCGGGGCACTCACCTACGCCCCTCTGTTTAAGATGGCGGAAATCAACAAGGTTGCCATGCATCCTTTCTGGGTGGGCAGCATGATGTTCTTCCTTGTTCCGGTTATGCTGGCCTGCCTATTCCTGTTTGAGGTTTTGCTGACCCAGTGGCGCACACGGGAAACCGCCATTCAGCTCCTCAGCCGTCTTGATCCCCTCACCAATGTACTGAACCGACGCAGTATTGCAAATCAGTTAGAGCAACTGCATCAACAGCGCAAAGCCTTATATTCGGTGGTGTTGCTCGATTTAGACCACTTTAAGAATATTAATGACCAGTTTGGGCACAGCATGGGTGATCAAGTGTTGGTCAATGTTGCAAAATGTTTGGCGAATAATTTACGTGACCGAGATATGATTGGGCGTTTTGGTGGTGAGGAGTTTATTTTGCTACTGCCGAACACCACGACGGCACAGGCACAGGCACAGGCACAGGCACAGGCACAGGCACAGGCACAGGCACAGGCACAGGCACAGGCACAAAGTGTGGCGGAACGCTGCCGTCTTGCAATCTCCCACCTGAACTTTATCACGGAATATCAGCAGGAATTTTCGGTCAGCGCCAGCTTTGGCATTAGCAGTTCAGTGAGTGCGGATGAACCCCATTTAATCATTAGTCAGGCCGACCAGGCTTTATATGCGGTCAAGGCAGATGGACGGAATCAGGTGAAAATCTTTACTGATCTTGCCATTGATTAAAGGTATTTCCAGCCATTTAGGGGAAATGGCTGGAAATTTTTCATATTATGCAGGTTGGAGTTCTATTCAACTTCGATATATCCCTAGGCTTTATTTATCAATTTTTCCAGATTTTTAGGGTTTTAAATATTCATCACGACTTTTTCGATAAGGCTCATCAAACGCCACAAACATCTGCTCCTGTCTGGCTTCCGCAATCCACTGCTGCACGGATGCCAAAGACAATATCTTTTGCATATAGGCCTGGCTTGACGCCGATAATGGCAGCTTAAAACACTCAAAGCGCATCACCACAGGTGCATAGAATGCATCGGCAAGGCTAAACTCACCACATAAAAAGCTGTCCTCAGCTGGACGTTCAGACCAGATTTGCTCAATCCGTGCCACATATTCACAGATGGCCAGACTGTCCCAAACCACCAGTTCCTCATCCAACAGCACTAACCTTAGCTGTTGGGTTCAGCTTTAAAATTTCTGTCTAATGTCGTGAGTTGTTGTAATAATTCGTTCTTTTTAAATGCGCCTGTCAAACGGAGCGGACGGATTTCCTGTTGTTGAAAGTTCAGGAATAGATAGGTCGGTGGGCCTAAAATATCCCATTGATTGAGCAGTGCCTGATGTGAGGCATCATAATGGCTTAAATCCAGTTTAATCAAATAGTAAGGAGCTAAAGCCTGTTGCACCTCAGCATCCTTTAAGATGCGATGTTCAATCGGCTGACAAGCCACACACCAGTCTGCATATACATCAATCACAACGGCCTGATCTTTTGGTGCGTTAGCTAGAATCTGCTCAAACTCAACAGCGGTTGTTGCGACATGCCACTCTGCTAATTTATCTGCCTGAACTGCGCTTAAATTTTGAATATGTTGATATTGGTTAAAAGCTAAAAACGGAACTGAGATCATCAGCAACAATGCATATAACCACTGTAATTGTCCTTTCTTCACAAACAGACGATATATCGCGAAACCAATAAATGCCATGCCCAATATAAGACTAAGTATTTGAATCGCTAATTCAGGCAACAACGGACGGATAAAATAAATACTTAAAGCCAACATCAAAAAGGCAAAAATCACCTTAATCTGGTGCATCCACTCACCCGCTTTCGGCAAGGCTTTCGCCCCCAACACGCTGGCAAGCAACAGTGGAATCCCCATGCCAAAACCCAGCGTAAACAGCAATAATGCGCCCTGCCACTGGTTTTGGGTCTGGGAAATAAACAGGAGTGTGCCTGCCAAGGGTGCGGTCATACACGGCCCAACCAGCAAGGCGGAGATCATGCCCATGACACTGGCACCAATCAGGGTTCCACCCTGCTGTACCGACTGCATACGATCCAGCCGATTAAGCAGTTTTTGCGGTAGCTTGATCTCAAACAGGCCAAACAGGTTTAAGGCGAACAGTACAAACAACAGGCTGAAAGCAACCAGTGTGGCAGGCTGCTGCAACCAGCGCTGGAAGTTCAGTCCAGCCGCCGAGGCGATCAGGCCAAGTACCGCATAGACCATCGCCATACTCAGCACAAAGGTCAGTGCAATTGTCCATGCCTTGACCCCTTTATGTTCACGAACAATCAATGAAGTCAAAATCGGCAGCATCGGCAACGAACATGGCGTAAACGCCAGTAAAATACCTAAACCGAGAAACAACAACAGGCTGTAGGCAAGGGAATGTTGTTCCAGCGTGCTTGACCATTTCTGATCTTGCGCCATACCAGTTGAATTGTTGGAAGATATAGAAACGGTAGCGTCTGATGTTTCCGCCCTGTCATTTGCGGCTGTCTGGGCATTTAAGGCATTGGCGGAACGAGCGACATCCAGAAAGCGTTTTTGTGAGTTTAAACCTGTATTTTCCATGCTGACCAAGCCATCGGCATCGGTCTGGAACTCAATGTTTTGCGGTGGATAGCAGATACGGTCTTTGGCACAGCCTTGCCAGCTCACCCGATAATGTTGTGATGCCTGCGTGGCAATACTGAATTCAACCTGCTGGTAATACACCTGGGTATGACCAAAATTTTCATCATACTGGTCAACCGCCTTGGGTAAATTCAAGGCGACCGCTTTATTGCCCTGCTGAACCTCAAATTTGTGTTGATACAAATAATAGTTGGGCTGAATGGTCCAGTGCAGGCGTGCCTCATTGTTTTTGGTTGATTCAACCGAAAAAGTAAAAGCCTGTTCTGAGCTAAGCAATGGCGCTAAAACATTATCCTGGGCATGGATGAGTGTCCCACATAACAACAGTAAACTGCCAAGAAAATAACGGATCAGCTGAAAACTGTAGCCGCCCTGAACACACTTTTTCATTATGTTTTCTCTGCTTTCTCTCCAGCACTCCCTATGCGCAACAGGAATTCAAGGGAGGAACATGGAGAGAGGTTTGATTAGAATAGGACCGAAACGCCAAAACCACCGTTATAGCTTTTGCCACTGCCATTTAAATCGACACCAACACTGGCATCCACTTGAGCACGGTCATTGATGGCATAAACCAGACCCGTACCTAAACCATATTCATAGTCCTGACTTTCCGCCTTACGGTAGATAAACTCTGAGAAACCAGACAATTTACCTGCAATTTTATAGTCAATGGTCGGAACGGCGGTGACTGCCCAATCACTGTTCTGCGCCTCATAACGCATGGTAATGGATGTACCAACCAAGTCACTTAACTCATACGCCACTGCCGAAGTCAGGCTATAGATATCGTCATGTGCAGTGAACTCGTCATTGCCCGTTGCAATAACCGCCTCAGCCAGCAACGCCATGCTTAAACGGTCATCCTTTAGGTCAATCGCCTTTTTCAAGCCAATGCTGACATCACCCAAACCATGAGTTTCCTTTTTCATGCCCGCATATTTGTTTTGCTGCCAGACAGGTCCCTGCCAGCCTAACTGGAGTTCAAGGCCATCGGTTAAACCTGTACGCAACAGCATGTCAGCATTGAGTGTTAGGGTTTTGTCTTTTGCCCCAGCGACATTGTCCTGCTGATAGCTGACAGAAGGCAATCCCTGCTCCCAAGCCAGATGACCCACTGGTGTAATCCCCGTGCCCATGCCAGCTCTAGGGCGGTCAAAAGAAAAATCCGCCGCAAAAGCTGTGCTGACCATCATTGAGGCTGCAATAAAGCCCAATGTTTGACGTGTTTTCATCATTCTCCCCTTTTTCATTCTACTGGCTAGGCTTATGCCGTTAACTCTTTTGACATTTTTGCGCCATGGCGACGTAGCAATTCTAGTGTTTCACGCTCTTCCTGCAAGGACTCCGACCAGTCAATTTCATCAAAATCGCAGTCAAAGAATAACTGGCTAATGGATGACAAAATGGTGAGACCCTCTTCATCGCGAGTATTTGGATCCACCTTTTCATCCAGTAGACGCTGTACCATAGGCACACAGGCCGAGCTTGCCGCATCCCAAAGTGGTCCATAAAATTCCTCGGCATCCCATAAATGAAGATTGGCTTTCGCTTGAATTAATGCTTCTAAAATGTCTTGATAAACTTGTAATTGTTGTTGTTTGTCTGCTTCAGTCAATGGCTGACCTGCTTCATAAGCTTCACAGACATTCTCCCACCAGACAAATAAGCCATCACATAAAATAGAGACTGGGAAACCATGTTCTGGATCAATAAAGTTCGGGTCGAGTCCTTCAGCAAGTAAAGATTGCACTTGGGCTAAATCGAGTTGTTGTATGGCTTGCACCAAGGCCTGATGCTGATTGCTTAACATGACCAATTCTCACAATATATTTAATGTTTCTATTATGCCGAATATCCCAACAGGTTTTTATAAAACAGCCCAAAAATCATGTATAAATTTGATACACACATAAAAAAAGCCCACTTTGGGCTTTTTTTATGCATATCTACCTATGCTTCTTTCAGGTCTACGTCATCATCGACATCAATATATTTTGGCAAGCCACCACGATGATGTTCTTTTTTCTCATATAAATGTTCCAAACTGCGTTTTAGTTTATCAATCGCACCGTGGATGGAGGCATCAACATTTGCCGCCTTGTTTGTCACAGCAACAGGTTTCAGGCCTGCTGGACGAGCCTCGATCGTACAACGTTTGTCATCATCGCCCTTTTTTTCCCCATTTTCATCACTAATATAAACCAAAAAATGTGTAATACGTTCGCTATAGCGTTGGAATGCTTGCATAAGTTCTGCACGGACATAACTAATTAAACGTTCGCCACCTTGAATGTTCTTATCTGTACGGACTTCAATATTCATAAATATCTTCCTCTCTTTTCTGTGAGACGGTTCTACTAAACTTTTTTATTTAGCACGCTTTGAGCATGCATTCATTCAGTGCAGTTGTATATTTTGATTATGTAAATGCTTGTGGTCTCCTTGCTTCACATCTGTTGCTTTTCAGTAGTTAAGAAAATCTTGTATAACTCCAATATCTGTCTTTCATCACAAATATGCAAGCTGATTTTTGACATTTTTATTAAAACTTGATCAAAAAGCAGCCTAATACCATCTCATTCCTGATTTGCCGTTCCATACAAATTTTTTGAGTAGTTGGTCAAATTTGGCTTTATTTTTGCTTAATTCCTTGTATGCTTGACACGCCATTTTGGGGGGGATTTTTTAAATGCAATTGAAGCAACTTGCAGCGACTTGTTTATTGGTATCTACAGCAGCTTTCGCACAGGCAAAGCCAATCTGGCAGGACTTTAGCCTGACCGGTTTGTATGGGGAAAACTACGAGGTTGTTGATGAAAAACAAACGACTTTAACGGTTG
>NZ_DDAH01000179.1:13028-24658 GCF_002333245.1 Acinetobacter sp. UBA2063 | reverse complement strand
GATTTTAGCCTCACTGGTTTATACGGCGAAAACTACGAAGTTGTCGATGAAAAGCAAACGACTTTAACCATTGAATACGCGGCAAAAGTAAAATATGCCGATGTATTTTTCTTTATGGATCGCATGCGTGGTGGCGACGATCATAAAAGCACCTATTTCGAACTCTCTCCACGTTTAAGCCTAGGTGAGATTTCTGGTCAGAAGCTTGCTTTCGGCCCAGTAAAGGATGTGTTGGTTTCAACAACATGGGAAAGCAATAATGATGACTTTTCTAGTTTTGATAACTTCTTATACGGCGTAGGTTTCGATCTTGCAATTCCTTATTTCCAATATGCGAATGTCAATTTCTACCGTGCCAGCAATGAAAACACTGCTGATGACTATCAAATGACCATTGCCTACGCATTGCCATTTAAACTGTCAAATGAGGATTTTCTGGTGGATGGCTTTCTTGACTGGTCTACAGGTGAGAAAGATCATGCCAGCGAGCTGAACTGGACCACCCAATACAAGTGGAATGTCGGTAAGCATATTTCACCAGAAACACGCCTGTATCTAGGTATTGAACATTCGGTTTGGAATAACAAGTTTGGTATTAAAGGTAGTGACGAAAACAATGTCAGTGCGTTAGTGAAATATCATTTCTAAACAGTCAGTCAATTGAAAAACAGCAAGCTTAGTCTTGCTGTTTTTTTCAATCACGCATATTCAGAAGATGTGAACTTTCTTTTATTTTCTCATGTCATTCGTTCTTAAGCTCGCAGCACACAACTTGAATCCCCGTTATCAGATTCGTTTTGCCACAATGGATGATTTAGCACAGATTCTCGCTATTTATAATCATGAAATCCTCACAGGGACAGCCAACTGGAATGATCATGCCGTTGCTTTAGAACAATATCAACAACGTTTTCAAGACATGCAACAGCGGCAATTTCCAATGATTGTGGTTGAAGATCAACTCAATAACAAAGTTGCTGGTTATGCCTATTACTCAGCTTTTCGGGCGATTAGCGGTTATCGTCAAAGTATCGAACATTCTGTTTTTGTTGATCCAAGTTATGCACGTCAAGGTCTAGGCAAAGCCTTGATGCAACAACTGATCCATCTCGCGATACAACAAAACATGCATATCATGGTGGCTGCGATTGATAGTGAAAATACAGGTTCTATTGTGCTACATGAACAGCTTGGTTTTGTACAAACAGGTTATATGCCACAAGTCGGACAAAAATTTGGGCAATGGCGTGACTTGGTGTGGATGCAGCTACAACTTTCAACCACTCAATAAAAAAGCCTCTTACGAGGCTTTTATTAAATCGCCACCAACTCCCTTATCCCCTTTTCAGGCATTTCTACCCCTTGCCCATGTGCAATCACCTGACCACGCGCCATCACGGTATAGTTATCCGCAAGCTCTTCAGCAAAATCATAAAACTGTTCCACCAAGACAATCGCCATTTCACCCTGATCCCCCAGTTTACGAATCACACGGCCAATATCTTTAATAATCGAGGGTTGAATCCCCTCAGTTGGCTCATCCAAAATCAAAACACTGGGCTCAGAAGCCAACGCTCGCGCAATCGCAAGCTGCTGTTGCTGACCACCTGATAAATCTCCACCACGGCGGTGTTTCATTTCATCCAAAACAGGAAAAATTTCGTAGAGATGGCTCGGTACTTTTCGGGTTTTTGCACCTGAAAATTTCGCCATGCCAATTAAAATATTTTCCTCTACCGTCAAAGTTGAAAAAATATCTCGTCCTTGCGGTACATAGGCCAATCCTGCATGTACTCGTTGCTCAGGGGACATTTTGGCAATATCTTTGTCATCTAGCAAAATCTGTCCTGATTTAATCGGGAGAATCCCCATCAAGCATTTCAGCAACGTGGTTTTACCAACGCCATTCCGTCCTAGAATCACACTGCATTCACCTACAGGCGCTTGAAATGACACATCACGAAGAATATGACTACCACCATAAAACTGGTTAATTTCTTTCACTTCTAACATGGCAGTCTCCTAGCGTCCCAAATACTTTTCAATCACATCTTCATTGGCTTGTACCTCTGCCAATGTGCCTTCTGCCAAGATTGCGCCCTGTGCTAATACCGTCACTTTTTCGCTGATGGTATCAATAAAGCTCATGTCATGTTCTACGACCACCAGCGTATGATTTTTTTTCAATTCCAGACACAATTCAGCAGTGCGTTCTGTTTCCGCATCGGTCATTCCTGCCACAGGCTCATCCAATAAAATCAGCTTCGGACGTTGCATCAATAGCATGCCAATTTCTAACCACTGCTTTTGGCCATGAGATAATAATCCTGCGGGCTTTTTTACAAATTCCTTTAAGCGAATTTGCTCCAGACTTTCCTCCAGTGCTAACTGCGCTTGTGGATCAAGTCGGCTAAACAAGCTTTTTTTCACTCGCTTATCACGTGGTGCAGCGAGCAGTAAATTTTCCATGACTGTAAAATTTTCAAATACCGTTGGTTTCTGAAATTTGCGCCCAATCCCAGCTTCCGCAATTTCCTCTGTACTCATTTTGGCAAGATCATAGTTTTGTCCAAAAAAAGCAGTGCCCGTGGTTGGACGAGTTTTCCCTGTAATCACATCCATTAGTGTGGTTTTCCCCGCACCATTTGGTCCAATGATGCAGCGTAATTCACCTTCAGCGATATACAGTGATAAATCATTGAGGGCACGAAACGAATCAAACCAGACACTAACTTTTTCCAAATACAAGGCAATCCCATGACTAAAGTCTGCGCCCTCAGTTTTGGCGCGTCCATAGCCCTCGCCGAGTTGACCGCCATGTTGAGCTGAGTCTACGAATAAATCACTCATTTAATTGCTCTCCTTTTTAAAACGGTCAAATAAACCAATCACACCTTTCGGTAAGAAAATCGTCACCACGATAAATAAAGCACCTAAGATCAGTAACCATGCTTCGGGAGCGGCCACAGTGAAATAGGTTTTCACCGCATTGATTAAACCTGCACCAAGAATGGGTCCGATCAAGGTACCACGCCCCCCTGCGGCAACCCACACTGCCATTTCAATCGAGTTGACTGGATTCATTTCGCTTGGGTTGATAATGCCCACCTGTGGCACATACAACGCCCCTGCGATACCTGCAATTACGGCAGACAGTACCCATGCTGACAGCTTGTACCACAGCGTACGATAACCCAAATATTGCAAACGGTTTTCGCTGTCACGAATCGCCCCCAACACACGCCCGTAAGGACGATTCATCAGTTGACGTAAGCCGATAAAGCACAGCATCAAAACCAAAGCGGTGACAAAACATAAAGTGGCACGCATCGGCGCAGAAGTAATATCAAAACCCAATAAGGTTTTAAAACCCGTGAAGCCATTGTTACCACCAAAACCTGTCTCATTGCGGAAGAACAACAGTGCCGCAGCAAAAGTCATGGCTTGGGTAATAATTGAGAAATACACACCCTTGATTTTTGAACGGAAAGCAAAGAAACCAAAAATAAAAGCAACTAAGGCAGGTACAGATAAAACCAAGATCATTGCCCAAGCAAAATGCTCAGTTCCCACCCAATACCAAGGGAGTTCTGTCCAACTGAGGAAACGCATAAAATCAGGCAGACCATCGCCTGCGGATTCACGCATCAAGTACATGCCAAAGGCGTAACCACCCAAGGCGAAATATAAACCGTGCCCCAAGCTTAAAATCCCTGCATAACCCCACACTAAATCCAGTGCCAACGCGACTAATGCCAGACACATGATTTTGCCAATCAACGTAATCCAATACGCTGACAGATAAAATGCCGAATCAGGGGATAACAAATGCAACCACGGCAAGCTCAATAACACAGCAAAACAAATGGCAATCGCGATTGCACTATAGGGTTTATCTGCAAATAAAGAAGTGATTTTCATTGGCTTACTCCACGAAACGACCTTTGATGGCAAACAAACCTTGTGGACGCTTTTGGATAAACAAAATCACAAGAACCAAGAGAATAATTTTTGCTAAAACTGCACCTAGACCAATCTCCAAAACTGTACCGCTAATCCCTAAACCTAAGGCTGCAAGTACTGCCCCCCATACTTGACCCACACCACCGACGACAACGACAAGGAAGGCATCAATAATGTAGTTTTGCCCGAGATCAGGCCCGACATTCCCTACTTGTGCTAGCGCACAACCTGCAAGACCAGCTAAGCCTGAACCTAAGCCAAATGCCATCATGTCAATACGTGCAGATCGAATGCCCACGGCACGGGCCATTTGACGGTTTTGTGTCACAGCACGAACAAATAATCCAAAACGGGTTTTGTTTAATAAGAAAACGAGTAGCAGTAACACCGCCACAGTAAAACCAATAATCGCAATACGGTTATACGGCAACATCAGGCTTGGCGTCAGGGCAATACCACCACTGAGCCATGCGACATTCGACACTTCAACGTTCTGTGCGCCAAAGATCATCCGAACCGATTGCATCAAGATTAAGCTCACACCAAAGGTTGCCAATAATGTTTCCAATTGGCGACCATAAAGCGGACGAATCACAGTACGTTCAATCAACATGCCGATCAGCGCACTCACCAGAAATGCAGCAGGAATCGCAGCCAATAAATACCAATCGACTAAGCCTGCAAAGTGCGTTTTAAAAAAACTTTGAATGACGTAAGTGGTATAAGCACCGATCATGATGAGTTCACCATGTGCCATATTGATGACACCAAGCAAACCATATGTGATCGCAAGACCAAGCGCTGCTAAAAGTAAAATACTTGCGGTACTGAGACCCGAAAATACATGCCCTGACCACTCACTGATTTGCAAACGGGTTTTAATTTTATTTTGTGCTTCAACCAGAGCCGTCTTGAGTGCTGGATTGCTCTGCGGTTGCTCTAAGCTTTGTGTGATTAAAGCATATACATCTGGACGATTTGAATCCGCCAAAACTTTTACCGCTTCGATTTTGGTAAATTCATCTTGGCTATTAAAATCTAAACGTGCTTTCAGTTGTGCCAAACGTGCTTTAACCGCTTCACTTTTTTCATTGAGATAGAGTTGCTTAACTGTGGCAACATCGAGCTCATCTAAATTATTTTCTAAAATGTCCACCGCAGCTAAACGTTGTGATGCATCATCAGAATTCAATTTAACTTTGGCTTGTCCAAAGTTCAGTGCCTTACGCAAGGTATTGACCAGCGTCACTTGAGATAAATCTGAGGGCCAAGTGTCGATGGCTTGCAATTGCGGATAACTCAATAATTTTTCATCGTTTTTTAAAATGTAAGTATGACCTGAACTATCGGTATATAACTCATTTTGATCAATATACGCGACCAATTGATCCAGTTGCTCAATACTGGCTGGCCATTGATTCAACATGGCGCGACGAGTAGCAAAGTCAGATTTAACAAAAGTCTGGATGGCATCCTGAGAAGTTGTAGACGTCACAATTGTTGGTGAAGTAACTTCTGCCCATGCAGGATTAAACATGATCTGTGCCATGATGCAGAGCATTGCCAAAACATAGTGTTTCGCCATAAGACTCCCCTTATATTTTCTATTTAAACCAATCAATCAGAAATAAAACCAAGAAAAACCTGCTGCCAAAACAGCAGGTTGCATAGGAAAATTATTTAGGAATATATGGGCTCCAAGGCTCAGCCTTGATGGTTTGAGGCGTTTTATAAACCACATCAAATTGCCCATCACCACGAATTTGCCCAATCATCACAGGTTTATGTAAATGGTGATTGGTTTCATCCATTTTGAGGGTATAACCCGATGGTGCTGCAAAAGTTTGACCTGCCATTGCATCACGAACTTTATCAACGTCCGTTGTACCTGCTTTTTCGACCGCTTGTTTCCACATATTGATACCAACATAAGTCGCTTCCATCGGATCGTTGGTCACAACTTTATCGGCATTTGGAAGTTTGTACTCCACCGCATATTGCTTAAATTTATTCACAAACTCGGTGTTTTTTGGATTTTTAACTGACATGAAATAGTTCCATGCCGCTAAATGACCCACTAATGGCTTGGTATCAATACCACGTAATTCTTCTTCGCCAACTGAGAATGCCATCACTGGAATATCAGAGGCCTTAATACCCTGATTACCCAACTCACGATAGAAAGGAACGTTGGAATCGCCATTGATGGTTGAAATCACCGCAGTCTTTTTACCTGCAGAGAATTTCTTGATATTGGAAACAATGGTTTGATAGTTGCTATGACCAAACGGTGTGTATTCTTCCATGATGTCTGCATCGGCAATGCCTTTAGACTTCAAGAATGCCCGTAAGATTTTGTTGGTGGTACGTGGGTAGACGTAATCTGTACCGAGTAAAACAAAACGTTGTGCTTTACCGCCCTCATCACCCATTAAATATTCAACGGCAGGAATGGCTTGTTGATTCGGCGCTGCACCTGTATAGAAAATATTTTTTGATTGTTCCTGACCTTCATATTGCACTGGATAGAACAGTAAACCATTCAACTCTTCAACCACAGGAAGAACAGACTTACGTGATACTGATGTCCAGCAACCGAAAATAACGGCAACTTTGTCCTGAGTAATTAACTGACGTGCTTTTTCAGCAAATAACGGCCAATCTGATGCTGGGTCAACAATGACAGGTTCGAGTTTTTTACCCATCACCCCGCCGTTGGCATTGATTTCATTGATGGTCATCAATGCAGTATCTTTCAGAGAAGTCTCAGAAATCGCCATCGTGCCTGAGAGTGAATGTAAAATCCCCACTTTAATCGTGTCACCGCTTGCTGCAGGTGCAGCTTTCGTTTCAGTTTTTGTTTGTTCTGTTTTTTCTGCTGGTTTTGAACAACCGACCAGTCCTACCCCCATCATGGCTGCCATAAGAACGGACATTGATAATTTATTTTGCATCTTGTTTCTCCCCACACATGGATATTGTGATTTTTACTGAGTGGAGTTATTCAATTTCTATGCCAACAATTTAAATCATTGTTTTATTTTAATATTTATAAGATAAGATAAATAAGAATCCAATCTTGTATACAACATTGCATACAAAAAGAACGGGATGAACTAAAATGATGCAGATTAATTTATCCTAAATATGGCTAGACCCTAGATAAAGAAAAGCCAAGCATGAGCTTGGCTTTTAATCTTTCAATTAAAAAGAATTAAACAACTATATCCGCTAAATTACCTTTTTGCTCTAACCAATGCTTACGATCACTCGAACGTTTTTTTGCCAGCAATTTATCTAATAATCCTGCGGTAAAATGCGCATCATCCAAATCGAGTTGGACTAAACGGCGGGTATTGGGATCCATCGTGGTTTCACGCAATTGACTCGCATTCATCTCACCCAATCCTTTAAATCGAGTGATTTGCGGATTTTTATTGCCTTTCACTTTTTTCAAAATGCTTTCGAGTTCACTATCATCCAACGCATAATAAACATCTTTACCAATATCAATACGATATAGTGGTGGCATTGCAACAAACAAATGACCATCTTCAACTAAAGTCGGGAAATGCTTCACAAACAAGGCACAGAGTAATGTCGCGATATGTAGACCATCCGAGTCTGCGTCGGCAAGAATACAGATTTTGCCATAACGTAGTTCAGACAAATCATCACTGCCTGGATCAACCCCTATGGCAATCGCAATATCATGTACCTCTTGAGAAGCGAGCACCTCATCCGAAGATACTTCCCATGTATTTAGAATTTTTCCTCGAATCGGCATAATCGCTTGGAAGTTCTTGTCACGCGCTTGTTTAGCACTTCCACCTGCCGAATCCCCTTCGACAATAAATAATTCGCTGTCTTCACGCGTTAAACCCACACAATCAGCCAGTTTTCCAGGTAACGCAGGACCAGAGACGATCTTTTTACGTTCGACTTTCTTAGCTGCTTTTAAACGACGACCTGCTTTGGCAATTGCCATTTCAGCTAATTGAGTTGCGATCTCAGCATGTTGGTTTAACCATAAAGCAAACGCATCTTTGGCAATATTGAGCACAATATTCGAAGCTTCACGGCTCGATAGACGTTCTTTGGTTTGTCCTGAAAATTGAGGTTCTTGGAATTTCAGCGATAGAATAAAATTGACACCATCCCAGACATCTTCTGCCGAAAGTTTCATATTACGTGGTAATAAATTACGTAATTCGCAGAACTCTCGTAACGCCTCCGTGACCCCTGAACGCAATCCATTGACATGCGTACCCCCTTGCGCAGTTGGAATCAAGTTGACATAACTTTCTTGAATCTGTTCACCGCCCTCAACATTCCAGCAAATTGCAAATTCACACACGGCTCTTTCTGCTTGTCCACTACTGACAAAAGCAGGATCAGGTAGAATCTCTCGATCCTCAAGTTCATCCATTAAATAGTCAACCAGACCATTTTCAAACTGCCATTCAATTTTTTCGTTATTAATTTTATCGTCATAAATAATTTTTAAACCTGCCGCTAAAACGGCTTTGGCTTTTAAATTATGCTTCAATGCTTTTAGTGCAAATTTTGGACTGTCAAAATACTTGGCTTCAGGCCAAAAGCGAACGGTTGTGCCTGTGGCACGTTTTGCCACTTTCCCCTCTAGTACCGATAAAGGTGCCACAGGTTCACCCTGCTCAAACACCATCTGATACAGATTGCCCTGACGTTGTACCGCCACCTCAACCCGTGTGGATAAGGCATTGACCACGGAAATACCTACACCATGCAGACCGCCAGAAAATTGGTAGTTATCGGTACTGAACTTTCCGCCTGCATGTAATTTGGTCAAAATAATTTCGATACCACTTTGTCCATATTCAGGATGAATATCGACTGGCATACCTCGTCCATTATCTTCGACTGACAATGAACCATCTTCATATACGGTGACACAAATTTGATTGGCATGTCCTGCAAGTGCTTCATCCACTGCATTATCAATCACCTCTTGCGCCAAATGGTTTGGACGCGAGGTATCGGTGTACATGCCTGGACGACGACGAACTGGGTCTAAACCAGAAAGAACTTCAAGGGATTGTGCCGTGTATTGTGTCACTGGGTCTGACTTCCTTATTAGAGGGTTGCCGATAAAAATTCGAGGATTAAGGGTAGTTTTTCTTCAAAATCATCCATTGCATGATTGCCATCCATGTCAGTTAAAATCAACGATGATGGCTGCGCCGCACTATAATAACGTTGTGCCTGGCGATAATCCAAGACTTCATCGTCTTGTTGCAACAGCACAAGAATTTTATCAGCATGATTGAGTCTGGTGTTGGCAATGGATTGTAGTTGCTGCAATTGGTCAGTATCAAGTGTCCATGATTCAGTCACCTTGAGTGGAATTTGCTCAATCCCAAACAAATCCTTAAACAGTTGCCATGGTTGCATGGCTGGATTAATCAGTACAGCAGGACAAGCATATTTAGCGACAAAATATGTCGCATAAAATCCCCCTAAGCTACTTCCAACCAACACCACTTGGTCACGTGGTAGACTTTCGATCAACCCAGAGATTTTTTGCAGCACCTTATCGGGAGATCGATTCAGATCGGGCAAATGCACTTGAAACTGATCGTGATTTGCACAATATTGACTCAATTGCTGCCCTTTTTTTGACATGGGGCTACTACGGAAACCATGTAGATAGATAATTTGCATATGCACCAAAATAGACACCAGCTTGACTTATAGTGGAATAAATCACATTATTAATCACAACAGTTAATCAAATAACAATATAAATTACATTTAAGCTTGATATTGTCTGACATAAAAAACGATAGTGCACTCCGTTCATCAGTATTCTAAAAAAATTACTTATGAAACAAATAAGATGTAAGCGTTTGTTGTAGTTTATCTAAACAGTATTAAACTGAATAACATCAAACCTTCGGTATATACAAAAGGATGGGGAAATTAATATGCCAAGTTTAACACCTCTGCATGAAACCTACTGTAAGTGGGACCGTACACCCCCAAGTCAGGCAGATGTTTTGGAAGGTTTCGCACAACTTGTGAGTACCAGTTTAAGTGGGGTTCATGAATTGGTGCAGTTGGTACAAACTGAAGTGTTACGGACGACACTCGGTTTAAGTGCACAAAAAGCCAGAAATTTACAAAAACTTCCACAATTACAAAAGTTTTATCATTTTTCCTATGATGCCATCCAGAAATATGGTCGCTGTTTTCTTGCACCAAGTCTGCGCCGCATCATTGAACGATTCCCTGTCCTACATGACAAACCACTGACCCCGACCCTACATTTTGTGGTGGGGGCGCTAAATGGGATTTTTGGGGATTTTTTCCTTAAGCAGCATAATCCAATGGCTTTGCCGATGGTGCTGTATGACCATTATGGATCACTACAGCAAGGTGAGTTAACTGGGCGTGTGGTGATTTTGACCCACGGTCTGTGCATGAACCATTTAACCTGGTCAAATCAGCGTTATGGCGGTATCGGTGAACGGTTATTGGCACAGCGTGACAACAACACCATGCTGTACCTGAACTACAATACAGGACGACGCATTTCCGCTAATGGCCATAGTTTTGCCGATACGCTTGAAGATCTGGTGCAACGCAATCCACGCATCACCAGTATCGACCTGATTGGCCACAGTATGGGTGGGCTGGTTTCACGCAGCGCGCTGTTCTATGGCAAACAGAACCTGTATCAATGGGTTCATATGGTTGAGAATCTGGTTTGTATTGGTTCACCTCACCATGGTGCAGCGCTTGAGCGTTTCGGTTTTGTATTGCAGGACAAACTTGGTGCATTTCCTTTTATTAACCTGATTGGTCAGTTGGTCAATATCCGTAGTAACGGTATTCTGGATCTGCGCTATGGCAGTGTCCGTGATGACGACTGGGAACATAATGACGCACGTATCGGGTTTGCAGACGACAACCGCAAACCTGCGCCATTACCCTCTCATATCAATACCTTCTTAATCGCAGGTACTTTAGAATTTGAGAAGTTGCGCAATAAAGCACTCTCTGTCATTGGCGATTATTTGGTCAGTGTGGAAAGTGCGCTAGGTGAACATCAAAATCCACGCTTCCAACTTAAATTACCAGAAACCCATAAAGCCGTATTCTATGGTTTAAACCATTTTGAAATTCAGTACCATTCGAGTGTTGCTGAACAGATTACACGTTGGTTATATCCCGATGTTGACGAAGTCGTTGAGGAAGGTATCCAAACACATTTAATCAATGTTCCGAATAATTATACTTTTGATGATTTAGATGGCATCGTAGAAACCTGATATCAGTCTTCTTGATCCAATAAAAAAGCCAACGTATCGTTGGCTTTTATTTTTTGTTATTTAGCGACCTTATAATTTCTAAAAAGCTGCCATAAACAAACCAATAAGATCAAACTAAAATACAGCAACGACCACACGGGTAGAGATTGTCCTAAGAAAGTCCAATCTATTGCTGCACATTCACCCGATCCTGAAAGCACTTCCTGAAATACCGCTTTCATTGGCAATGCATCAACTAAATAGTCCAAGCCTGGACCGCAACTTGGCACCTTATCAGGTGGTAAATGCTGTAGCCAAACATGACGAGATGCCACGCCCACTGACCAACCGATGGATAAGGTTGCTAATAGTGCA